>NZ_JBSPTN010000003.1:372633-644831 GCF_053850495.1 Pseudomonas sp. CFBP 5748 | reverse complement strand
TCCAGCAGTGCCGGGGCACCGGCGAGGTGTTCCTTCCAGAAGCCGACCTGGGCGTGCAGGCGTTCACCTTGCAGGTGTTGCTGTTGCCAGGCGGCATAGTCGGCGTATTGCAGGGCCAGGGCCGGCAGTGGATCGTCGAGATCCTGGCTGAAGGCGGCATAGAGCGCGTTGAATTCACCGATCAACACCGCCACCGACCAACCGTCGGAGACGATGTGGTGCTGGGTTACCAGCAGAATATGTTCGTCGGCGTCCAGGCGCAGCAGGCGGCCACGAATCAGCGGTCCCTGGCTCAGATCGAAAGCGTCCCGCGCTTCGGCCTGGGTCAATTGCTCGACGGCCGCCTGCCGGGCCTCGACGTCGAGGGCTTGCAGGTCGTGTTCCTGCAAGGCGAAGCCGATGTCGGCGGCGGCGAAGCGCTGGCGAACCTCGCCGTCATGGCGCTCGAAGGTGGTGCGCAGGCTTTCGTGGCGGGCGACGATGCGGTCCAGGGCGCGTTGCAAGGCGTGGCGATCCAGCTGGCCGCGCAGGTGCAGGGCAGCGGGCATGTGATAGGCGACGCTGGCGGCGTGGTCCAGTTGATCGAGGAACCACAGGCGTTGTTGGGCCAGGGACAGCGGCAATGCTTGCTCGCGGGACACCACGGCAATCGGCTGGACCTGGGACTGGCCGGCCTGTTCCACCCGTTGGGCCAGTTCACTCAACGAGGTCTGGGCGAAGAGGGTGCGCAGGTCGATCTCGACACCGAGGTCCTGGTGCAGACGCGCTTGCAGTTGCACGGTCAGCAGCGAGTGACCGCCGAGTTCGAGGAAACCGTCGTGACGGCCGACCTGGTTCAGGCCAAGCAGGTGTTTCCAGATTTCGGCGATGGCGAGTTCAGTGTCGCCCTGGGGCGCTTCGTAGGTTTTGCTCGCCAGGGATTCCAGGCCCGGCGCAGGCAGGGCGCGGCGGTCGAGCTTGCCGTTGGCGGTGAGGGGTAGGGTGTCCAGGTGCACGAAGGCGCTGGGCACCATGTATTCGGGCAGGTGCTTGAGCAGGGTGCTACGCAGTTGCTCGGCCGGCACCGGCTCGCCGCAGACGTAGGCAACCAGGCGTTTGCTGTCCGCTTGCCCAGGATGGTCTTCCCGGGCAATGACCACCACTTCGCGAACGCCGGGGCACAGGGCCAGGGCCGCTTCGACTTCGCCGATCTCGATGCGCAGGCCGCGGATTTTAACCTGGAAGTCGTTGCGCCCCAGGTACTCCAATGCACCGTTGGCCAGCCACCGGCCAAGGTCGCCAGTCTTGTACAGGCGTGCGTTCGGTTCAGTGCTGAACGGGTCGGCGATGAACCGTTCGGCGCTCAGTTCCGCTTGGTTCAAGTAGCCTCGGGCGACGCCGATGCCGCCGATGTGCAGCTCCCCGGCGACGCCCAACGGTTGGGGTTCGCCCCGGGCGTCGAGGACATGCATCTGGATGTTGGCGATCGGCTTGCCGATGGGCACGCTTTCGCCGGGATCACTGGGGCGGCACTGCCAGGCGGTGACGTCGATGGCCGCTTCGGTCGGACCATAGAGATTGTGCAGCTCGACCCCCGCCAGTTGTTGTTCGAAGCGCCGTTGCAGGCCGCGAGGCAGGGCTTCGCCGCTGCACAGCACCCGACGCAGGGCAGGGAAGTCCTGTCTGTCGTGGTGTTCGAGGAACAGGTCGAGCATCGACGGTACGAAGTGCAGCAGCGTGACGCCGGCCTGGCGCATCAGTCGGGCCAGGTAATCCGGCTCCTGGTGGCCGCCCGGACGGGCCATGACCAGCTCGGCGCCGGCCAGCAACGGCAGGAAAAACTCCCAGACCGACACGTCAAATCCGAACGGGGTCTTTTGCAGCACCCGGTCGCTGGTATCGACGCCGTATTGGTCCCTGGCCCACAGCAGGCGGTTGACCACCCCGAGGTGTTCATTCATCACCCCTTTGGGGTTGCCGGTGGAACCTGAGGTGTAGAGCACGTAGGCCAGGTGCCGGGGTGTCAGCCCCAGGGCGTGTGGCGCCGGGTCATGCTCGGGCTGCGTGGCCAGTTGCGCGTGATCTTCGTCGCCATCGAGTGCCAGCAGCGGAACATCCAACGGCGGCAGCTGGGCCAGCAGTGCCTGGCTGGTCAGCACGGCTCGCGGGGCACTGTCGGCAAGCATGAACGCCTGGCGGGCGCTCGGCAGGTCCGGGTCGATAGGCACGTAGGCGCCGCCAGCCTTGAGTATGCCCAGCAGGGCGACGACCATTTCCGGCCCGCGTCTGAGGCTCACGGCCACCCGGTCATCCGGCTTCACCCCCAGTTCGATCAGGCGATGGGCGAGCCGGTTGGCCTGGCGATTGAGTTGGCCGTAACTGAGCAAAGGACCGGTGTCGTCGCGCACGGCGCAGGCAGCCGGGCGCTGCTCGGCTTGCTGTTCGAACAACTGATGGATCAGCACGTCCTGCGGATAGTCGCGGGCCGTGGCATTGAATTCGACTTGCAGGCGTTGCCGCTCGGCCTGGCTCATGAGCGGGTAATGGCCCACGGCGGTGTCATGGTGCTCCAGCACCGCTTCGAGCATCGAGAGCATGCGTTGTTGCAGGAGTCGGGCTTCTTCCAGGCTGAAATAGGCGGTGTTGAAGTTGAAGTCCAGATGGACGTCTTCGAACGGATGGTAGTCGCGCACGAAGATCGCCATGGGCGTCTGTTCGTAGCCGTTATCCATGGTGATGACGGTGGACGAGGTGCCGCCGAACTGATCGTCGCCGTCCAGGCTTTCGAACGACAAGGAAATGTCGAACAGTTGCCGACGTCCGCTCTGTGCCAGGCGCAGGCTGCGGTTGAGCTCGGCGATGGGGAAGCGCTGATGGCGGTAGCAGCGGCGCAGTTGTCCACCGGCGGTATGCATCAGGTCCAGCAGTGAGGCGTCGAAGTCGACAGGCAGGCGGATCGGGCTGACCGAGGAAAACATGCCCGCGGTTTCTTTGGTACGGGCGGTGGTGCGGTTGTGCACGGGCATGCCGATGACGATTTCATCGACCCCCACGGTGCGGCAGAAATAGGTGGCCACCACGCTGATCAGCACATGGGCGACCGACAGGCTGCGCTCGCTGGCGAATTGCGTCAGGGCGTTGTACAGCGCCCGGGGAAGCATCGCCTGCACCTGGGCGCTGGGCGCCAGCGCATTGGCCTGGCCGGTCTTGAAGTCAGCGCGGCGTTGCAAGAGCGATGGCGGCATTTGCGCGTAGGTTTCCTGCCAGAACTGGCGGTCGCGCTCGTAGCGGGACGATGCGAGGTAAGCCCGGTCATCTTCCAGGAACGACAGGTAGGAATGCCCTTGGGCGACTTCGTCATTGCCGGCCAGCAGGCCGTTGTAGGCCGCGCCCACGGCGTGGCCGATCAGCGCCACGCCAATGCCGTCGGTGACCAGGTGGTGGTAGCGGTTGAGCCAGTAATGGAGGTTCGGGCCACAACGGACCATGCGCGCCTCCCAGAGCTGGCCGGTCAGCGATTCGAACGGCTGGCGGAAAGCGTCGCGCAGGTAGTCCATGGCCAGGCCGGCGGCAGCCTGCTCCTCGGAGAACTCCACCACTTGCAGGTTCACCTTGACCTCGGGCAGGACTCGCTGGCGCCCGATGCCACCCTCATGACTGAAGCTCAGGCGCAGGGCATCGTGACGGTTGGCGACCAGCTCGATGGCTTTCTCGAACAATGGGATGTTGATCTCACCCCTGATCTCCAGGGACATGCCGATGTTGTAGTAGGGCAGGTCAGGGTGCGCGATCTGGTCCAGCCAGATGCCCTGCTGGACTGAGGCCAGCTCATGGGACACGCAATCTTGCGAGAGCGACATATCGGTCGACGAATCCATATCGGAGCACCTGCTTGCAGAATCAATTGAGGTTTTGTCTCCGTTCGAAAGGCAGCGATGTGTGGAGGCCTGGGCGACTGCCAGTCGGCGGATCAATAGCCGTGAGTAAGGACCTTGGCGGTGGCGCGCGGGCGCCTGGAGTCCCTTCACAAAGTGAGAAAAAATTAGAGCATCCGGTGGGGACTGTCTGTCATGGGAAGCAGGGACAACGGCGAGGAACGGGGCTTGGCGGTGCTTGGGCGTGGTCGCGTGAGTCTGTTATACCAACGGCCCTGAGTGTGCTTGCGAGGGTCGAAAATGCCACTAATTGCCGAACCGGACCGCCCGGTATCGAAGTTCTGGAGCCTGTCCCGTTTTCCCAACCACCCCCAGGCAGGCCCGGTCGAAGTGATCGATGCGCTGTCGATCTCCAAAGAGGACTTCACCCGTCGGTACGTCAATCGCAACCGCCCCTGCCTGGTCAAGAATGCAGTGCGACATTGGCCGGCTTTTCAGAAATGGAAGCGCCTGGATTACCTCAAGGCCCATTCACGCAACAGCGCGGTGGTGGTGCGTTCGCAGATCGTCTCCGAGGTCATCGGTTGGTCCAGTCCCAAGGTCAAGGCCGAGTTGACCGAGTATGCGAACAGCGTCTACCGGGAAATGCCGTTCCACGAATTCCTCGACGGCCTGGGTGAGGGTGATGGGCCTTGGGTGGCCGACAGTTGCCGGTTTTCCGAAGGCTCGGCCATCGAGCAGATGAAAGAGGACGTCGGTGGGTTACCGTTCATGCCGCAGTTGGGCAAGTCCCGGCATTACCCGCCCCATCGCAGTTTCCTGTACCGCAACTCCTACACCGATTGGCATTTCCATGTCGTCGATGAAACGTTCATGGCCCAGGTGGTCGGAGCCAAGGAGGTGCTGCTGTTGCCGCCGGACGAAACCAGTTGGCGTGCGTTGCAACCAGTGATCGAACAGGCGGGCTACCTGTACGACATCGACACCGGGCGTTTTCCAGGTACTCGGCAACTGCGAGCGCTGCGCACGGTGGTGGAGCCGGGAGATGCGTTGTACATCCCGGTCTATTGGTGGCATGCGGTGCAATCGATGGACGATGAATTCGGCGCCACCGTCGCCGCGACCTTCCCGACGCCCTTGCATGTCAGCGGCGACATCAGTTCGCCTATCGCCAGGCGGGTGTTGCGCACCTATCTGTTTTCCCGTTATGCGCCGGTGGTGTTGGGTGCGGTGGCCTATTCCCTGGGTTATCGGTTGTTGAGCAAGTTAATCGATGTCGCCATGCCTCGCGATGTGCGCCCATGAGCTTGGGCAGTGGTCGCCGGGGCTTTGATCTGGGGCGAGGTTTCTATTTCCTCTGGTGTGGTGAGTCGCTGGCGGTAATCGGCACCGCGTTGATGGAGTTCGCCCTGGGCGTCTGGGTGTATACCCATACCGGTTCGGCGGTGGCCTTCGCCAACGTGGTGCTGGCAGCGACCTTGCCGGCGGTGCTGTTCCTGCCGCTGGCGGGCGGGCTGGCCGACCGGATCAGCCACCGGGTGATCATTGTCTGTTGCGATGTGAGCCTGGCGGTATTGCTCCTGGGGGTGATGACACTGCTCTGGTTCGAACGTCTGGAGCCGCTGCACCTGTACATTTTCAATTGCCTGGCGTCCATTGTCGGGGCCTTTCGCAAACCGGCCTATCAGGCCGCCGTCAGTACCATTGTCGCCCCTGACAAGTTCACCCGGGCCTCGGGGTTGATCAGCATCAGCAAGAACGCTTCGGCCCTGGTGGCGCCGCTGCTGGCCGGGGCGATCATGGCCAGCGCCGGGCTGGTGACGATCCTGGCGGTGGACCTGATCACCTTCTGTTCCGGCACCTTGCTGGTGATCAAGGCGTTCTCCCATGTGCGCGGTGGGTCAGACCGTCATGAGCGTACTGGCAAAGGCTCGGTGTTCGGGGGCGCGGTGAGCAACGTTGCGGCGGCACTGAAGTTTTTCGTGGCCGAACGGCTGATGGCTGGGCTGCTGGTCTACACCATGATGCGCACCGCATTATTGTCGCTGGCGACTTTGATGATGACGCCGTTGCTGCTGTCGACCCTGGGCAGCCAGACGCTGGGCATGGCTTACACCTGGGCGGCCCTGGGTGGTTTGGCCGGTGCGGGACTGCTGATTTCCATGGGCAACCCGCGACGCTTGATGGCGCTGGTGGCGGTGGCCGATCTGTTGCTGGCGGCCTGTGTCGTTGCCCTGGGGATGGTGTCGCAGGCCGTTGCGTACTGCGCGCTGGCCTTTGTCGCCATCACCATGGCGAGTATCGCCGATGCCAGTGTGAACTCGCTCTGGATGCGCAGGATTCCCGCCAGCAGCCGGGCCAGTGTCTTTGCGCTGATCAGCATGTTGACCATTGCCACCACCAGCCTGGCGGTGATCGTCGGTGGCTTCCTGGTGGATCACTGGTTCCAGCCGGCGCTGATGCCGGGTGGCCTCTATGCCGAGTCGATCGGGCGCTGGCTGGGCGTAGGGCCGGGGCGTGGCGTCGGATTGCTGTTCGTCGTGGCCGGCGGACTGTTTGCGCTCCTGCCCTTGAGCGTTTTGCTCTATGGGCCGATGCGCCGATTGGACGAGACGCCCACGCAGGCGGCCGTCGTACGGCTGGCCGACAACCCGCAGGTCGAGCCGCTGTAATGCCCGGCGTGGCCTGCTGTACCGGATTCCCGTGACAGACAGGTCGGGCCCGGTGGGTCAACCTTTGCAGGCTCTTCTGCTGTGCCCGTATCACGCGGGCAGGGCTGCCTTCGCAGCGTCATCGGAATCGACAACCCTCAATAAAAGGAGCAACTATGCGCCCGTCGTTTTATGAACCCAGCCGTTTTCCGGCACTCAAGAACCTGGCTGACAACTGGGAAGTGATCCGCGAGGAATTTCTTGCCCTCGATGCGCCGACCCTGACCATCAACCGTGTGGGCAAGTCGATTACCGAGATCGTCGACGAAGTGACCGCGCATATGGAGGCCGGCGGCGAGTATGGCTGGCTCTGGGGATGGGGTGACGACATGGACGTCATGCCGGAGTGGACCCAGTATGGCCTGGTCGCCTACGACACACCGATCCCCTACGCCCAGGCCGCCATGCCCGGCACCATCGAACTGTTGAAGAAAATCCCCGGCATCAAGCTTTGTGCCTTGCTGCGCATGGAGCCCAATGTGTTCCTCGGTACCCACTCCCACACCGGTACCTGGGAAGAAGGCTTGCTGCACATGCAACTGACCATCGACGCGCCCACCACCCAGAACTATGCCTACCTCAACGTCAACGGCAGCTTCAACCAGAGCACCAACGGCAACCTGGTGATCTTCGACGGCTCTCTCGACCACTTTGCCGTCAACGCTTCTCGGGCGCACCGGACTGTGCTGTATCTTGAGTTTCATCGTGAGAAGCACATGGTGGCTTGAGGTGGATCTGTGGCAGGGGGGAGGGTGGCGACCGGGAGATTGAGGTCGCCGCGATTCCATTGTGGGAGCGAGCTTGCTCGCGATGGCGGTGGGTCAGTCACTGGGATGGCGACTGACACGGCCCCGTCGCAGGCAAGCCCGCTCCCACACGTACGAGTGGAGGACACCGGATTTATTAATGCTGGAGAAACTCGTGTGGGAGCGAGCCTGCTCGCGATAGCGGTGGGTCAGTCACTGGTGATGGTGACTGGCCTGGCTTCATCGCGAGCAGGCTCGCTCCCACGGGATCTGTGGCGAACGCCAAGTCTGTGGCCCACCGAGAACCAATGTGGGAGCAAGTTCGCTCCCACAGGTTTTGCTTTGCCCAGGTTCGCCGAGGTCAAACAGCCGTCGCTTCGAGGGTCGATTCCAGGAAGTGGAAAGCGGTGTGCTTCGAGCGCTGGGTGGACTCGAAGAACGCCAGATGACTGCCGTTGCGTTCCACATGCAGCAGGGCGTCGCTGATGGCCTCGGCAATGAGCCGGGAACCGCCGATGTGAGTGGTTTCATCGGCGTCGCCGGCGACCACCAGGGTGGGCACGGTGATCTGTTCCAGGCGCGACTTCAACTCGGTCTTGTTCAGCGCATCGTTGAGCCGTGCATAGCGGTAGAACAGCTCCTCATTGACGTAAGGATAGAGCGCCGCATGGGCGATGGAGTCCGGAATGGTCGCCAGTGTCGCCTGGTCCAGGAACAACGCCTGCAAGTCGCTGGCTTCGTTACGGTCCACGGCGGCCGATTCCATCAGCCATTCGAAGTTCTGCTGGTGGGCGGTGCGCAGGCTGTCGTCGCCCAGGTTGTAATCACCATGCCAAAGGCTCAGGGAGTTGACCCGATCCGGATAGGTGGCGGCAGCGCTCAGCGCAATCACCGCCCCGCCGCAGATGCCCATCAGGTGCGCGCTCTGCAATCCGTAGTGATTCATCACGTTGATCAGGTCGCCGACCTGGGCGTCGGTATCCACCGACAACTGGTCGAACGAGGTGCAGGAACCGAATAGCCCACGGGTTTCCCAGGTGACCACGAAGAACCGCTCGCTCAATGCGTTGAACCACTCGCGGCACAAGTCGAATGGCATGCCACAGGGCAGGGCCAGGACGATGGCCGGGCGCTGGCGCTCGGTACTGGCGTGGACCGATAGCGCCACGTTGTCGCGGGTGATCAGGTGCAGTGTCTCGACCTCGGGCACTGCACCGCTGAAATCGAAGTGTCTGACCAGGCGTCCGAACTCCTTGGCACTGTCGACGTCGTCGAAGTGGTCGTAGGAGAAATCGAGCGCCTGGCAGATTTTCTTGCTGATAAACATTTCGAAGGACGACAGTTGCGTCTCGCCGTCGTGCAAGTACTGCACGGCCTTGACGCCGATCCGCGCGAAGGCGGTACTGACCGCCCGCTCCGTGGCTCTGACGCTAGGGGAGGACTGATCGGGTGTCAGGTCGCTCCCCTGGGCGAGAAAGCTCAGGCAGATAGGATCGGGCAGATGGATGGCAAGGTGCCTAAGCATCCTCACGGTCTCACACAGGCGCGTGGCTGCGTCGGTGGAAATAGTCATGGATTGGGGGACTCCTGTCAGGCACGTTACGCATGCCAACTGTCATATGGCACTGAGAAAATCAGACCGCTTCGAATTTCTTGCCTCGGGTGGTGTGGGTGACAAGGCGGTTGTATTCCGGGGTCTTGTCCCCGATCACTTGGACCGCTCCGTATTTTTCCAGGCTGATACGACCGCCGTATTCCTCGATGTGGTCGGAGTCCGGATAAATCTTCACGAACGACGGCACATAGCGCGAAGCGAAGCCCATGCGCATGTCCTGGGACTCACCGCTGTGGGGATAGGAGGCGTGCATCAGGGTCGACCAGAAAATGATGAACTGACCGGCTTTCATCTGCATGGGCACGGCGGCGGCTTCGTCAGGTTTCCAGTTCTCGTCGATCTGCAGCTGGCGATAGTCGTAGCCGAAGAAACCGCGTCGCACACCATCCTTGACCACCGAGTTGTTGGTCTCGGGTTCGTAGCTCATGCGCTTGGTTTCATCGTAGTTCATGCTGTTCTGGGTGCCTGGAATGAATTGCAGGCAACCGTTGGCAATGTTGGCGTCGGTGAAGGCGGTCCAGACGGTAATGGTGCCGCCGAAGTCTTCATTTTCCGGCCAGAGGATCTGCGGCTTGCCCGACGCATTGGCAAAGGTGTCGGCCTGGTGCCAGTCGGTGCCTTCGTCGCCCGGGTATTTAGGGAAAAATTCGGTACGCCAGCACAATACATCCGGGCCGAGAATGCTCTCGACGCGGTCGCAGATTTGCGGGCGACAGATGTGACTGGCGAGGAATTCGTCGTCCAGGTGGCGATCATAGTTGGCGATGTTGGTGGCGCCGGAGATCGCATCCAGATCCTGGTATGCCGCGGCGCTGCGGTCGAGCAGGCGCAGACGGGTGCGCTTCCAGGTCTCTTTCATTTCTTCTGGCGAATAGGCGTCGAACGGGCCGATGAAACCGTTCTTTTCAAAGGACGCACGTTCTTCCGGGGTCAAGGCGAATTTTTTGCTCATGGGCTTTTCCTTTTCGATCAATGGGCTTGAACAAGGGAACGCTGGATGCAACCGGCCAATACCTTGGCGGTCGCGCCATCTGCCAGCACGCCTGGGTCGAGGTTGACCCGGTAATGGGCCTTGAGCGTGCTCAGCGAGCGGATCAGGGCCAGGGAGGTGCCGCCGAAATCGAAGAAGTCATCGTTCAGGCCAATGTTCTTCAGGCCGATATCGTCCGACCAGATCTTGAGCACGAACTGCTCCTGTTCAGTGAGGCCGGGTTCGCTGGCATGTTCCACGCTCGAAGGTACCGAGTCAGGCGAGGGCAGGCGGGCCTTGTCGATCTTGCCGTGGTCCGTGACCGGCAATTGCGCCAATGCAATGTAGGCTGAAGGACGCATGTAGTCCGGCAGACTGGCGGCCACCAGCGCGGCCACTTCGTTGCGGGTCTGTTCGGTCCAGGCGTCGACGCCCTGCGACGGCACCACGTAGGTGACCAGGCGCCAGTCGCCCTCGCCGTAATCGTGGCCGACGACATGGGCCGCAGCGATGGCCGGGCTGGTTTGCAGGCAAGCCTCGACTTCTCCCGGCTCGATCCGGAAACCACGGATCTTCAATTGTTCATCGCAACGTCCGGCGTAGCGGTACTCGCCGTCATCCCCCAGGACCAGCAGGTCTCCGGTGCGATAGGCACGGCTCGAGGTGCCCGGCAACTGGACGAAGCGCTCGGCATTCAGGGTAGGGCGATTCAGGTAGCCCAGCGCTACACCGGCACCTTCGATGTACAGCTCACCGGCGTTGCCTTGGGGCACCGGTTGCTGATCGGCGTCGAGCAGATGCAAACGCCAGCCATCCAGTGGCGCGCCGATGGAAACCATGGCGGCGCTTTCCAGGTCCTGGCCGAGCACGCGCTTGAAGGTGGTGTGGACGGTGGCTTCGGTGATGCCGTACATGTTGATCAAGGCCGGCTTCTGATCGCCGTGACGCTCGACCCATGGGCGCAGCACGGTGGCCGGTAGCGCCTCGCCGCCGAACACCACATAGCGCAGCGCCAGGGGGGCAGGGGCGGAGCGGTCGGCTTCATCGAGGCCACGGAACGCCGAGGGTGTCTGGCTCAGGACTGTCACACCCTGGTCCGCCAACCATTGGCGCATGTCATCGGGCGAGCGCGACACCTCGTAAGGCACTACGGCTACGTGGCCGCCGTGGGCGAGGGCGCCCCAGATTTCCCAGACCGAAAAATCGAAGCCGATGGAGTGGAACATCGACCAGACGTCGTTCTCGTTGAAGGCGAACGAACGCTGGGTGCTTTCCAGCAGACGGCTGACATTGCCGTGCGCGACCAGGACACCCTTGGGTTCCCCGGTTGAGCCGGAGGTGTAGATGACGTACGCCGCGGCCTCGTCGGGGTGGCGACGGTCGCTGTCGGCAAGTGGTGCCAGGTCCGGACCGACCAGCAGATCGGCGAGGGGCAGGACGCGCACGGACGCGCTCTGCGGCAGGTCGGCCAGTTCGCCGATCACCAGGTTCAGGCCACTGTCGCGAACGATGTGTTCGACACGCTTGCCAGGGTACTGCGGGTCGACCGGGACATAAGCGCCACCGGCCTTGAGAATGCCCAGCAGGCTGATGACCAGGTCGACGCCGCGTGGCAGGCACATCCCCACCAGCATGCCGTCCTGGACGCCTTCCTGGCGAAGCCGGGCCGCCAGCTTCGACGACGCCGCGTCGAGTTGGGCATAGCTCAATGAGCGCGAGGCGTCGGATACCGCGGTTCGCTCGGGGAATTCACGGGCCCGGGCGGTGAATATTTCATGCAGCAATGCACCAGACGTGAGGGGGGCTGGCGCGGGGTTGACCGATCCGCCAGTGTTCTTAATCGGCATGACTAACGCTCCTGTTAAATGCCACGTGCAGCGTGTTTGCGTGGTACGCAAACCGCTGCACTCGATACGTCACTGCGGCCCACGGGATCGTTGGAGGTACCTGTGCGAATCGCAGCTGGCGCATTTCAGCACCGACTTCGTGTCTGCGTCTGTCGGGGGAAATGGGGACAAACGATCCTGATGCGGATCGACCGTGTCGGTGTAGCGACAGGTGCCGGGCTCTGTCCCGGTTTGCGGTGCCAGACACCATCGCGGATCAGTGTTTTTATCCTTGCCCGATGGTGGGGCGTATTGATTTGGCCCTGCGACGTGGATCCGAGGATCTGTGGTTCAGGAGTTATGCATGAGTCTTCAAACTGACGCTTCACCCGTCATGCCCTCTGACGGGGTGGCGGATTCGCTCGTCTGGCCCGGTCACGGCGCCGGCGAATCGGTAAGGCTGTCGTCGCTCGCCGACGGTTTGAGTTTGCCGGTGGTGATAGAACCCATCGAGCCGGGGCTGGACCCGTCGCTGTGGGCCAGCACCCATCGCGAGGCGATCGAGGCGTTGCTGTGTCGCCACGGCGCGGTGCTGTTTCGCGGTTTTGACTTGGCCTCGGTGCCGGACTTCGAGGCGTTCGCCGAAGCCCTGTCGCCCGGGCTGCATGGCAGTTACGGCGACCTGCCGAAAAAGGAGGGCGGACGCAACGTCTATCGCTCCACGCCTTACCCCGAGCGCGAGATGATCCTCTATCACAACGAGAGTTCGCACCTGGAAAGCTGGCCGCGCAAGCAATGGTTCTACTGCGAGCAGCCGTCACGGGTCGGCGGCGCGACCCCCCTGGCGGACATCCGGCAGGTACTGCAATGCCTGCCGGCGGAGGTGGTGGCGCGCTTCGAACAGAAAGGCTTGATGTACAGCCGCACCTTTACCGTCGGTGTCGAGCCGAGCTGGGAGTCGTTCTTTGGCACCACCGACCGCGCGGCTGTCGAGCAGCGTTGCCGGGAGCAGGGCACCGATTTCGAATGGCTCGACGGCGAAACCCTGCAAGTGCGCACCCTCTGCCCGGCGGTCATCAAGCACCCGGTGACCGGCGAGCGCGCCTTCTTCAACCAGGTCCAGCTGCACCATCCGTTTTGTCTGGGCGAGGAAATGCGCGAAGACCTGCTCGATATGTTCGGCGCCGATCGTCTGCCACGCATGGTCAGTTATGGCGACGGAACACCGATAGAAGACAACGTCATGGCGTTGCTCGGCGAGGCCTATGAGGCCTGTGCCGTCAGGTTCGCCTGGCGCAAGGGCGATGTGGTGATGCTCGACAACATGTTGGCCGCCCATGCTCGCGATCCTTACGAGGAGCCGCGCCTGATTGTCGTGGCCATGGGCGAGATGACCGCCCGCGGCGACGTATGGCAGCCGGCGTGAGCCTTTTCGCGACTCCACTCGAGGATAGCTACCGATGAAAGAGAAGAAAGCGAAGAAAGTGAAGAAGCCCAGACCAGGCTCGGTCATGCGCCTGCTGTGGCGCAACCACCCCTGGCTGACGCTCTTTACCTTGGTCTGCGGTGTCATCAGCGGGGTCGCGTCTATCGCGGTGGTGAGTGTGATCAACGATGCGATCCACAATGACGGCTCTCGCCTGCACGCGCTGTACTGGTTCATCGGGCTCAGTGCCACGGCGCTGATCTTGCGCAACGGTGCAGCCTTGTTCCCGGCTTACGCCAGCATGCGGATCATGACGCGCCTGCGCATTGCGCTGTGTCGCAAGATCCTCGCCACGCCGCTGGAAGAAGTGGACCGGCGCGGCCCGCCCAATGTGCTGACGATGTTGACCAACGACATCCCGCAATTGAATACCACGTTGATCATCATGCCCACGATCCTGGTGGAGACGACGGTCTTTCTGTTCGGCATCGCCTACCTGGCTTACCTGTCGTGGGTGGTTTTGGCCTTGACGGTTTCACTGATGATCCTGGGAGTGGGGCTGTATCTGTTCTTCTTTTCCTGTGGCGTCAGGAACACGTCCCGCGTACGGGATGAATACACCGCGTTCAATGAGTACACCCACGCGCTGGTGTTCGGCCTGAAGGAGCTGAAGCTCAATGGCGTGCGGCGCCGTTGGTTCGGTCGCTCGGCCATCGAGGCGTCTTCCACCCGTGTGGCGCGCTACAACTTCGTGGAGCGCCTGTGGTACACCGCCGCCGACAACGTCGGGCAGTTCACGCTGTCGTTGCTGATCGGTTGTCTGCTGTTCGCCGCGCCCCTGGTCAGTGCCGTCGATCCGAAAATCATGACCGCCAGCGTCCTGGCCGTGTTGTACATCATGGGCCCGTTGTCGTTGCTGGTCGGGGCGATGCCCTTGCTGGCGGCGGGCCGGGTGGCCTGTACACGTCTTTCGGAGTTTGGTTTCTCGATCAACGATCCGCATCCGGAGCCGATCGAGACCGACGTGCCCAAGGTTCATCTGCTGGAGCACAAGAAGTCGTGGAATCGCATCGAATTGAAAGCCGTGCGCATGCACTACCAGGATATGCATGCGGAGACCGGTTTCTCCCTGGGGCCCATCGACCTGACGGTGCAGGCAGGCGAGTTGATCTACATCGTCGGTGGCAATGGTTGCGGCAAGAGCACCTTGGCCAAGCTCCTCTGCGGGCTCTACATCCCCCAGGATGGTGAGGTCCTGCTCGATGGCAAGCCCATCACCGATGAAAGTCGCAATGACTATCGTGATTTGTTCTCTGCGGTGTTTTCCGATTTCCACTTGTTCAACCGTCTCATCGGCCCCGACGAAGAGGACGGCAGCCCGACGCTGGCGAGCAAGTACCTCGAAACCCTGGGGCTGGCCGACAAGATCAAGATCGAAGGGCAGGGGTATTCAACCTTGAAGGCCTTGTCCTATGGCCAGCAAAAACGCCTGGCGCTGGTGTGCGCCTACATGGAAGACCGGTCGGTCTACGTACTGGACGAATGGGCCGCGGACCAGGACCCGCCGTTCAAGAAGTTCTTCTACGAGGAACTGCTGCCCGACCTCAAGCGTCGTGGCAAGACGGTGCTGATCATTACCCATGACGACCAGTATTTCCAACTGGCCGATCGCATCATCAAGTTATCGGATGGCCAGATCGTTTCCGATATCAACTGCGCCCTGCGCGACAAGCGAGCCTGAATGTCCATTCAGGTCCCAGGGTCCGGCCCGCGATGTCGTGACAGTACTGCTGAACACCCGTGAAACCGCTTGGCACCGCCCCCACCCGGCAGACGTGAGTCCGGCGCCGGGTGCCTGCGCCATGCAAGAACGCTCCGGTCGTTCGACCGACCCAATGCCGCGCCGACTACCCGCGCGGATTTGCATCAATTCCAGGCGTGCCTGTTGCATTCAACCCGGGCAGCACTGACAAATCTCTGAGAAGGACCGTATGAAATTTTTCTTTGCGCGTGTGGTGGGTGACGTTGTTGCAACCGGCCGTTTGGCCAACCGGTGCGATGGACAGCAACCGGGCAGGATGGCCCAGGGCAGTCCGTTGTCGGTCCGCGTTCGGGTGTCGGAGGGGCGGGTATGAACCAGTCCCTGCAGTTCTCGCAAACCTACCCGTTGACCGCCGCCCAGCGAGACATCTGGCTGGAGCAAATGGTCCAGGGCGACTCCCCGTTGTACAACATCGGCGGATACCTGCACATCGATGGTGTGGTTGACCCCGAGCGGTTCCAGCAGGCGGTCGACCTGTTGGTGCAAAAGCATGATGCCCTGCGCACGGTATTGCTCTGCGAAGCCGACGCAGGCGGCGTGCCGATGCAGACGCTGGCCGATACGCTGGTGGTGCAGGTGCCTGTGCATGATTTGTCTGATCAGCGCGACCCGCAAGCATCGGCGCAGGCCTGGGTCGAGCAGCGGATGGCGATGGCGTTTCCACTGGATGGGGGGCCGCTGTTCCGCCTGGCGCTGCTCAAGCTCAATGACGCATCGTTCTATTTCGTTATCCAGGTTCATCACATCGTCCTGGATGGTTGGAGCATCGGCTTGATGTTCAAGGAGCTCGGCGAGCTTTACAGCGCGCTGGAAAGCAACCAGGCACCGGACGTGACAGCACCGTCCTACGTGGCATTCATCGAAGACGATGCCCGCTATCGCGATTCCCCGCGGTTTGCCCGTGAACGGCAGTACTGGCTGGAAAAATACCAGGAAGTGCCACCGCCCTTGTTCGTTGCCCGCAACCGTGATCGCTACCCTGGCGGCGTGGCCCCCAGTGGCCATGTCGTATGGCCCTATGCCCAGGCACTGAACGAGCGGATCGACGCCTTGGCGCAACTGCATCAGTCGTCACGCTCGGCGGTGCTGCTGGCCGCGCTGCACGTTTATTTTGTTCGCACCACCCAGCGCGAAGAGCTGGTGATCGGCTTGCCAGTCTTGAACCGCTCCAACGCGACGTTCAAGAAAACCATGGGCATGTTCACCCAGGTGAGCGCCGTGCGCCTGCGCTTCAGCGCCGACCTGTCATTCGGTGAGCTGGTCCACGAAGTGGCGCGCACTCTCAAACAGGACTATCGCCACCAGCGCTTCCCCCTGAGCGATATGAACCGTTCGCTGGAGCTGCTGCAGGGCAATCGCGCGCAATTGTTCGACATATCGTTCTCCTATGAGTTGGACGATCATCAGTTCATGTTCGGGCAAGCCCCGGCCCGTTCGGTGAAATGCTCGAACGGCCATGAACAGATGCCGTTGGCCATCCACGTCCGGAGCAACCCGCACGACGATAACGCCTGGTTGCACTGGATCTACAACGCAGCATTTTTCCAGGAGGGTGAAATCGAGGCGATGGCCGAGCGCTTCATGCAGGTGCTGGAGCAAGGCTTGAGCAATGACGCATTGCCGATCCGCGAGTTTGTGCTGCCGACGCCGGCCGAAGCCCGTCAGCTTCAGGCCTGGAACGCCAACGATGGGCAGCACTATGAGCATGACCGCACGATCCATGGCCTGTTCGAAGTGCAAGCGGCCGCGCAACCCGATGCGCTGGCGGTGGTATACGAAGAGCAGGCATTGACCTACGGTGAGCTCAATGCCCGGGCCAACCAGGTTGCCCATCGCCTGCTGGCGTTGGGGGTTCGCCCGGATGACCGGGTGGCTATCTGTGTCGAGCGTGGCCTGGACATGATCGTCGGCCTGCTGGGTATCCTCAAGTCCGGCGCCGGTTACGTGCCGCTGGACCCGGCCTATCCCCCGGAACGCCTGGCCTTCATGCTTGAGGACAGCTCCCCGGTGGCGTTGCTCACTCAGTCGGCGCTGGAGGTGCAACTGCCGGCGCTGTCTGCCCCGGTGTTATGGCTCGATCAGCCCGCCAGCGCGGGGATCGCCCCGCAGCCGGCGCACAACCCTGACGTCGCGACGCTGGCGTCGCATCACTTGGCTTATGTGATCTACACCTCCGGTTCCACCGGGTTGCCCAAAGGGGTGATGGTCGAACACCGCAACGTCGCCCGGCTGTTCTCGGCGACCCAGCCCTGGTTCGAGTTCGGTCAGCAAGATGTATGGGCGCTGTTCCATTCCTTCGCTTTCGACTTCTCGGTCTGGGAGATTTGGGGGGCGCTGAGCCATGGTGGCCGCCTGTTGGTGGTACCGCAGTTGGTCAGCCGTTCCCCGCAAGACTGCTACGCGCTGCTGTGCGAGGCCGGCGTCACGGTGTTGAACCAGACGCCGAGCGCCTTCCGGCAGTTGATCGCGGCCCAGGGCGAAAGCGATCTGCGTCACAGCCTGCGCCAGGTGATCTTTGGTGGCGAAGCGCTGGAAACCGGCATTCTCAAGCCCTGGTATGCCCGTGTAGCCAACATCGGGACACGGCTGGTCAACATGTACGGCATCACCGAGACGACGGTGCACGTGACGTATCGTCCGCTTGAACCGGCCGACGCGCAGTTGATCGGGGTCAGTCCGATCGGTAAGCGAATTCCGGATTTGCGCCTGTACCTGCTCGACCCGTATGGCCAACCGGTGCCGGTGGGCGTGGAAGGTGAGCTGTATGTCGCTGGCGCGGGGGTGGCGCGAGGCTACCTGAACAGGCCCGAACTCAATGACACCCGCTTCCTCGCCGATCCGTTCGACAGCGCCGCCGGGGCGCGGATGTATCGCACCGGTGATCTGGGCCGCTGGTTGGAGAACGGTGAGCTGCAATACCTGGGGCGTAACGACGAGCAGGTGAAAATTCGCGGCTTCCGTATCGAGCTTGGCGAGATCGAGGCGAAGCTGGCGGCGTGCGAAGGTGTACGTGAAGTGGTGGTGGTCGCCCGTGAAGACGCGTCGGGCGATCAACGTCTGGTGGCCTATCTGATCGCCAATGAAGGCGTACGGCTGTCGGTGGTCGAACTGCGTTCAACCCTGCTGGGTTCGTTGACGGACTACATGGTGCCCAGTGCCTTCGTGGTCCTTGAACGATTCCCGCTGACCACCAATGGCAAGCTCGATCGCAAGGCGCTGCCGGCGCCCGATGCAGAGGCTTATGCCCATCGCGTGTTCGAAGCGCCGGTAGGCGACGTGGAAATAACCTTGGCCGGGCTCTGGACTGAACTGCTCGGCGTCGAGCGGGTGGGGCGCCATGACCGGTTCTTCGAACTGGGCGGTCACTCGCTGCTGGCGGTCAAGCTGATCGAGCGCATGCGCCAGGTCAATCTGGACACCGACGTGCGGGTGCTGTTCGGCCAGCCAACCCTGGCGACACTGGCGGCCGTCACGGGGACCAGCGGCGGCATCGTCGTACCGGACAACGCCATTGCCCACGATGCCGAGCGCATCACGCCGGACATGCTGCCACTGGCCACGCTGACCCAGGACGAGATCGACCGTATTGTCGCGGCGGTACCGGGTGGGGTGAGCAACGTCCAGGACATCTACGCGCTGGTGCCGTTGCAGGAAGGCATCCTGTATCACCACCTGGCGACGACCCAGGGCGATCCCTATCTGCTGCAAGCACTGTTGCGCGTGGGCAGTCGCGAACAGTTGGATGCGTTCGTGCAAGCCTTGCAGGCGGTGATCGAGCGGCACGACATCCTGCGCACGTCGGTGATGTGGGAAGACCTGGGCGAGCCGGTCCAGGTGGTCTGGCGCCAGGCCCGGCTGATTGTAGAAGAACTCGTCCTGGAGGCGGCCGAAGGCGACATCGCCGAGCAATTGCAGGCCCGCTTCGATCCTCGCCATACCCGCTTCGACCTGCGTCAGGCACCGATGATGCGCATCCACGTGGCCGAAGACCTCGCCAACGGCAGTTGGGTCGCGGTATTGCTGTTCCATCACTTGATCGATGACGCCACTTCCCTGGGCATGCTGGGCAAGGAAATCGAGGCACACCTGGAAAACCGTTCGGGTGAACTGCCCAAATCCGTGCCTTATCGTAACTATGTGGCGCAGGTCCGCTTGGGCAGCGATCCTGGCCAACATGAAGCGTTCTTCAGTGAAATGCTCGGGGACGTGGACGAGCCGACCCTGCCGTTCGGCTTGCAGGATGTGCAGGGCGACGGCACCGGTATCGAAGAGTCTTCGCTGGCGCTGGCTGCCGACTTGACCCAGCGCCTGCGCGCTCAGGCACGGCGCCTTGGGGTCAGCACGGCGAGCCTGCACCATTTGGCTTGGGCTCAAGTGGTGGGGCGTTTGTCCGGTCGTCAGGATGTGGTGTTCGGTACGGTGTTGATGGGCCGCTTGCACAGCGGCCAGGACGATGGACACGCCCTGGGCATGTTCGTGAACACGCTGCCGCTGCGCGTCGAGGCAGGGGGCCAGGGCGTGCTGGCGGCTCTCAAGACTACCCACGAGCGCCTGGCGGCACTGCTTGGTCACGAACACGCGCCGTTATCCCTGGCGCAGCGCTGCAGCGGGGTCGCCGCACCGACGCCCCTGTTCAGCGCATTGCTGAACTACCGGCAAACCGCGGTGGCCGCGCAGGCACCCAAGGACGCCGGCCTGGCGCGAACCTGGGCCGGTGTCGAGATCCTGGGCGGCGAGGAGCGGACCAACTACCCGCTGTCGCTGTCCATAGACGACCTGGGCGAGTCGTTCGGGCTGACGGTGCAAGCCGTGGCCGGTATTGGTGCTCAGCGCGTTTGCGGCTATATGAATACCGTGCTCGAGGCACTGGCCGATGCGCTCGATCAGGCGGTCGACACACCGCTGCATGGCCTGGATATTGTCCCCGCCAATGAGCGTCGGCAATTGATCGAGGACTTCAATGCCTTCGATACGGCCTATCCGGCAGGAGTGTTGATTCATCAGTTGTTCGAAGCCCAGGCCCAGGCCCGGCCGGAAGCTGTCGCGCTGACGTATCAGGACTTGCGCCTGAGCTACGGTGAGCTGAATCGGCTGGCGAACCAGATTGCCCATCGGCTGATCGAGCAGGGGATCGGCGCCGATGATCGCGTGGCGATCTGCGTGGATCGCAGCCTGGAAATGGTCGCGGGGCTGCTGGGGATTCTCAAGGCGGGTGCCGGTTATGTGCCGCTGGACCCGGCCTATCCGAGCGAACGCCTGGCCTACATGCTGGACGACAGCGCGCCCAAGGTGCTGCTGACCCAGCGCGATTTGCAGGCGCGTTTCCCGCAACCGAGCATGCCGGTGTTGTTGCTCGACGTCGAGGAACGCGATGCCGCCGGTATCAGCGCCCAGCCGCAAACCCCTCCGCACGTGAACGGCCTGAGCCCCGACAGCCTGGCGTATGTCATCTATACCTCCGGTTCTACTGGCCAGCCCAAGGGCGTGGCCATGCCGCACCGGGCCCTGGTCAACCTGATGCAGTGGCAAATCGCACAGGCTCAGCAGCAGGGCCGCGCGGCGGCACGCACCTTGCAGTTCGCGGCGCTGGGCTTTGACGTTGCCTTCCAGGAGATTTTCAGCACCCTGTGCGCCGGTGGCGAACTGTCGTTGATCCATGCCGATATCCGGTTGAATTTCCATCGTCTGTTCCAGCACATCCGCGAGCAGCGCATCGAACGGCTCTACCTGCCGTGTGTCGCCCTGCAGGCGTTGGCCGAGGCGGTGCTGGGCGATGGCCAGAGCGGTCCGTTGGCCTGCCCGCTGCGCGACGTCATCACCGCGGGCGAGCAACTGCGCATCACGCCACAGATCCGTGGCTTTTTCGCCCGCCTGGACGCCTGCCGCCTGCACAACCACTACGGCCCGACCGAGTCCCACGTCGCCACCGCGCTGACCTTACCGGACGATGTCGCCGCCTGGCCAACGCTACCGGCCATCGGGTACCCGGTGGCCAATACGCGCATCTATCTGCTGGATGAACACCTGCGTCCGGTTCCAGCCGGCGTGGCCGGCGAGCTCCACATCGGCGGCGTGTGCGTTGCCCGTGGCTACCTGAACCGCGACGACCTCAGTGCCGAACGTTTCATCCGCGATCCTTTCGCGGTGGATGGCCAGGCGCGTCTGTACAAGACCGGTGACCTGGGGCGTTACCAGCCCGACGGTTGCATTGAATACCTGGGGCGCAACGACGATCAGATCAAGATCCGCGGTTTCCGCGTCGAGCTGGGGGAAGTCGAGGCCAGGCTTTGCCAGCACGCCGGGATCAAAGAGGCGGCGGTCATTGCCCGCGAAGACAGCCCTGGCGACAAACGCCTGGTGGCGTACTTCACGCCTGCGATCGCGGACCTGTGGCCCGACGCCGATTCGCTGCGCGCCCATCTGCAGGCTCTCTTGCCGGACTACATGGTCCCGGCGGCCTATGTGCGACTGGAAAAACTGCCCCTGTCACCCAATGGCAAGCTGGACCGACGGGCGCTGCCAGCGCCCGAGGCGGACGCTTTTGCCAGCCGTGCCTATGAAGCACCGCTGGGCGAGGTGGAGACTGTTCTCGCCCGGCTGTGGACCGAGGTCCTGGGTGTGGAGCGGGTGGGGCGCCATGACCATTTCTTCGAGTTGGGCGGACATTCGCTGCTGGCCGTGAAACTGATCGAACGCATGCGCCAGGCCGGTCTGAGCGCCGATGTGCGTGTATTGTTCGGTCAACCGACCCTGGCCGCCCTGGCCGCGGCTGTGGGCGGTCGCGCTGACATCGTGGTGCCGGCCAATGCCATCACCGCAGGTTGCCAGCGGATCACGCCGGCCATGCTGCCGCTGGTGTCGCTGGATCAGCCAACCATCGACCGGATTGTCGCCACGGTGCCCGGCGGTGTCGATAATGTGCAGGACATCTACCCGCTGGCTCCGCTGCAAGAGGGGATTCTCTACCACCATATTGCCGCGCAAGCGGGCGACCCGTACCTGTTGCAAGCCGTGTTTGCCTTGGACAGCCGTGCCCAGCTCGATGGGTTCGTCCAGGCCTTGCAGGCGGTCATCGACCGCCACGACATCCTTCGGACCGCCGTGCTTTGGGAAGGCTTCGACCAGCCCTTGCAAGTAGTCCTGCGCCGTACCGAACTGCTACTCGAAGAACCGCTGTTGGACTCGGCCCAAGGCGATATCGCCACGCAACTACAAGCGCTTTTCGACCCTCGGCACTGTCGCCTGGACCTGGGCCAGGCGCCACTGATGCGTTTGGCGTGTGCCTGGGACCGCGTCCAGCAGCGCTGGGTCGCGATCCTGCTGTTCCACCACATCGCCCTGGACCATACGGCACTGGACGTGATGCAGGAGGAAATGCTGGCGTGCCTCAGCGGTGAGGCCGAGCGCCTGGACGCCGCCATGCCGTACCGCAATTATGTGGCGCAGACCTTGCTGGGCGTCAGCCGCGAGCAACACGAAGGCTTCTTCCGCGACATGCTCGGCGATGTCGAGGAGCCGACGCTGCCGTTCGGGCTGCGTGAAGTACAGGGCGACGGCCGGGGCATCGAAGAGGTCAAGTTGAACCTCGATGCCACATTGAGCCTGCGCCTGCGGCGACAGGCGCGCCTGTTGGGGGTGAGCCCGGCGGCCTTGCATCACTTGGCGTGGGCCAGGGTGCTGGGACGCTTGTCCGGTCGTGAAGACGTGGTCTTCGGCACCGTGTTGTTGGGCCGCATGCAGAGCGGCGAAGGCGCGGACCGCGCGCTGGGCATGTTCATCAATACCTTGCCGCTGCGAGTGCAAGTGGGCGCCGAGGATGTACGTACCGGCGTCAAGGCGACCCATGAGCGACTGACCGCGTTGCTCGGTCATGAACACGCCTCGCTGGCACTGGCCCAGCGCTGCAGCGGCGTGCCGGCTTCGTTGCCGCTGTTCAGCGCTTTGCTGAACTACCGCCACAGCCCGTTCCAGGAGAACGACGGCATCGAGCGTTGGGCGGGTGCGCAAGTGCTGGCGGTCATGGAACGGACCAATTATCCGTGCATGTTGTCGGTCGATGATCAGGGCGAGGGCTTCCTGTTGAGTGTGCAGACCGCTGGCGCGGTCGATGCCCGGCAGGTTGGCGCCTACATGGAGACAGCTCTGGCGAGCTTGGTGGAGGCGCTGGAGTTCGCGCCTCGATCGCTGGTCAACGAGCTGGATATCTTGCCTGGAGATGAGCGTTGGCAGTTGTTGCGCGATTTCAACGCCACCGTGGCGGACTATCCGCGGCAGCAGACCATTCACGGGTTGTTCGAAGAGCAGGTGCAGCGTACGCCGGATGCCGTTGCGGTGATCCGTGGCGAGCAACGGCTGAACTATCGCGAGTTGAATGAACGGGCCAACCGCTTGGCCCATTACCTGCGCCAACAGGGTGTGCAGCCCGATTCGCGGGTGGCGATCTGTGTCGAACGTGGTATCGACATGGTTGTGGGCCTGCTGGCGATCCTCAAGGCCGGCGGCGGTTATGTGCCGTTGGACCCGACCTATCCGCTGGACCGGATTGCCTACATGCTGGAAGACAGTGCGCCGGCGGCGGTGTTGGCCCAGACCGCGACTGTTGAACTGTTGGCCGGTGCCTCGATGCCAGTGATCAATCTCGACAGCGGGCTGTGGCAGGACGAGTCCGTCCAGAATCCGCAGGTTGCCGAGCTGACGTCCGCACATCTGGCCTACGTGATCTACACCTCCGGTTCCACTGGTCTGCCCAAGGGTGTGATGATCGAACACCGCAACACGGTGAACTTCCTGACTTGGGCCCATCGTTCGTTTGATGCTCAAACCCTGTCGAAAACCCTGTTCTCGACCTCGCTGAACTTCGACCTGGCGGTCTACGAATGCTTCGCGCCGTTGACGTCGGGCGGCAGCATCGACGTGGTCACTAATGTGCTGGAACTGCAACAGGGTGAGCACGACATTACCCTGATCAACACGGTGCCGTCGGCGCTCAAGGCCTTGTTGGAGTCGGGCGGTGTAGGCGAGGGCGTCGACACGGTCAACGTCGCCGGTGAAGCGCTCAAGCGCAGCCTGGTGGAAACGCTGTTCGAACAGACCCAGGTCAAGCGTCTGTGCAACCTCTACGGCCCTTCGGAAACCACGACTTACTCCAGTTGGGTGTCGATGGCTCGCGAAGACGGGTTTGCCGCGCACATTGGCAAGCCGGTGGCGAACACCCAGTTCTACCTGCTCGACGAGCACCAACAGCCGGTGCCATTGGGCGTGCCGGGTGAAATCTACATCGGTGGTGCCGGGGTGGCGCGGGGTTACCTGAATCGCGATGACCTCACCGCCGAGCGTTTCCTCAAGGATCTGTTCAGCACGGCCCCGAACGCGCGCATGTACAAAACCGGCGACCTGGGCCGTTACCTGGCGGACGGCAACATTGAATACCTGGGTCGCAACGACGATCAGGTCAAGATCCGCGGTTTCCGCATCGAACTGGGGGAGATCGAAGCCAAGCTCGCTCAGGCTCCAAACATCAAGGAAACCGTGGTCCTGGCCCGCGAAGACGTGCCGGGTGACAAGCGCCTGGTGGCTTGTTTCACCCAGCACTCGCCAGATCAAGCACTGGACATCGAAACCCTGCGCAGGCACTTGCAAGCGCAACTGCCGGATTACATGGTCCCGATGGCCTACGTTCGACTGGACGCGCTGCCACTGACCCCCAACGGTAAGCTCGACCGCAAGGCGCTGCCGGCACCGGATCTGGATGCCGTCATCTCCCGTGGCTACGAAGCCCCACAAGGTGAAACCGAAACCGTCCTGGCGCAAATCTGGCAGGACCTGCTTGGGCTTGAGCGAGTCGGTCGACACGACCACTTCTTCGAGCTGGGCGGGCACTCGCTGTTGGCGGTCAGCCTGATCGAGCGGATGCGTCAGGTCGGTTTGAGCACCGACGTGCGCGTGCTGTTCAATCAACCGACCCTGGCCGCGCTGGCGGCAGCCGTTGGTCATGATGGCAATGAAATCGCCGTTCCGGCCAACCTGATTCCGCTGGGTTGCACCCACATCACCCCGGCAATGCTGCCGCTGGCCGCGTTGAGCCAGGACGCCATCGACCGCATCGTGGCGACCGTGCCGGGCGGCGCGGGCAATGTGCAGGACATCTACCCGCTGGCGCCGTTGCAGGAAGGCATTCTCTACCATCACCTGACCGCCGAGCAGGGCGATCCGTATGTCTTGCAGGCACAGTTTGCCTTTGACAACCGCGAACGTCTCGACGCTTTCACTCAGGCCTTGCAGGGTGTGATCGATCGCCATGACATTCTGCGTACCGCCATGGCCTGGGAAGGCCTGGACGAGCCGCTGCAGGTGGTCTGGCGCACGGCATCGCTGGGTGTCGAGCAAGTGGTCCTCGGCGCTGGGGACGGCGACATCGCCAGCCGGCTGAAGGCGCGCTTCGACGCAGGGCAATATCGCCTGGACATCCGGCAGGCGCCATTGATGTGCATCCGGTTTGCCGAGGATGTACTCAACCAACGTTGGGTGGCGACCCTGCTGTTCCATCACATGGCGCTCGACCATACGGCGCTGGACGTGGTGCGGCACGAGATGCAAGCGCACCTGTTGGGCCAGGCCGGCCAACTGGGTGAGGCGGTGCCGTATCGCAACTACGTGGCCCAGGCCTGCCTGGGTGTGAGTCGCGAAGCACACGAGGCTTTTTTCCGTGAAATGCTCGGCACCATCGACGAGCCGACACTGCCGTTCGGCCTGCAGGATGTGCGCGGCGATGGCAGCCTTGTCGAGGAAGCCCGACAGGGTCTCGCGACGGATTTGAGTCGCCGCCTGCGTACCCAGGCCCGCCGCTTGGGCGTGAGCGCGGCCGCCTTGCATCACCTGGCCTGGGCCCAGGTGCTGGGCCGGGTGTCGGGGCGCGAAGCGGTGGTGTTCGGCACGGTGCTGATGGGGCGGATGCAGGGCGGCGAAGGTGCCGACCGGGCATTGGGGATGTTCATCAACACCTTGCCGATTGGCGTGCAGGTCGGTGCGCAAAGCGTGCGCGACGGCGTACTGGCGACCCACGCACGGCTGACCGGCCTGCTGGGCCATGAACATGCTTCCCTGGCGTTGGCCCAGCGTTGCAGTGGCGTCATGGCCCCGACGCCGTTGTTCAGCGCGTTGCTCAATTACCGGCATTCGGTCGCCGCGCCCATCGCGCTGCAAACCTCCTCCGCCTGGCAGGGCATCGAGGCACTGGGAGGCGAAGAGCGCACCAATTATCCGCTGACGATGAGTGTCGATGACCTGGGTGAAGATTTCAGCCTGACGGCGTTGGTCGAATCCCGGATCGGTGCCCAACGTGTCTGTGGCTATATGCAAGTGGCGTTGGAAAACCTGGTCTATGCGCTGGAACATGCGCCACAGACGCCGTTGCACAGCCTGGCGATCTTGCCGCCGGCCGAACGCAAGCAATTGCTTGAAACCTGGAATGCGACGGGGGCGACCTATACCCATGACCCGCTGATCCATCGGCAGTTCGAAGCCCAGGCCGCCGCGCACCCGCAAGCGGTGGCGGTGGTGTATGCCGACCAGACACTGACCTACTGCGAACTCAACGCCCGGGCGAATCAGGTCGCGCACCGTCTGCTGGCCCTGGGCGTATGCCCCGATGATCGGGTGGCGATCTGTGTCGAGCGTAGCCTGGAAATGGTCGTCGGTCTGTTGGGCGTGCTGAAAGCCGGAGCCGGTTATGTACCCGTGGACCCGGCCTACCCGGCGGAACGTATCGGCTACCTGTTGCAGGACAGTGCACCGGTCGCGGTGTTGGCGCAGAGCATCACCCACGGTTTACTGGCCGTCGGCTCGGCGCCGGTCATTGATCTCGATAGCGGCGATTGGCAGGACGAATCCGTCTCCAACCCAGAGGTGCCGGGGCTCGAAGCCAGCCATCTGGCGTATGTGATCTACACGTCCGGTTCGACCGGTCTGCCCAAGGGCGTGATGGTTGAGCATCGCAACCTCAGCAACCTGGTGGGCTGGCATTGCCAGGCCTTCGATGTGAAGCGCGGCAGCCGCACGTCCAGTGTCGCCGGTTTCGGTTTCGATGCGGCGGCCTGGGAGATCTGGCCTTCGTTGTGTGCGGGGGCGACGTTGCTGTTGCCGCCGGCCCATGCGGGCAGCGAGGACGTCGGCGCGCTGCTCGACTGGTGGCAGGCCCAGGCGCTGGACGTGTGCTTCCTGCCCACGCCCATTGCCGAATACGCATTTGGCCGCGACATGGCGCACGATCAACTGCGCACCTTGCTGATTGGCGGCGACCGCCTGCGCAAGCTACCGGCCGATCTGCCTTTTGAACTGATCAACAACTACGGTCCTACGGAAGCGACGGTGGTGGCCACCTCGGGGCGGATCGATGCCTCGCAGGCGGTGTTGCATATCGGCAGACCGGTGGCCAACACCCAGGTCTACTTGCTCGATGCCCACCTGCAGCCGGTTCCGGTCGGCGTGGCGGGGGAGTTGTATATCGGTGGCGCTGGCGTTGCCCGGGGCTACTTGAACCGTGCGCAGTTGACCGCCGAGCGCTTTGTGAAGGACCCGTTCAGCACCGTCCAGGACGCGCGGATGTACCGCACCGGTGACCTGGCGCGCTACTTGCCGGATGGCAATATCGACTACCTGGGGCGCAACGACAGCCAACTGAAGATCCGTGGCCTGCGTATCGAACTGGGTGAAATCGAGGCCAGGCTTGGTGCGTGCCCCGGTGTGCGGGAAGCTGTTGTCATCGCGGTGGGAGAGGCTGCGGATGACCAGCGCCTGGTGGCGTACTACACGGCGCACGGCAGTCTGGATCAAGCGTTGACAGCCGAGCGCCTGCGCGAACAATTGCAAGTGCATTTGCCCAGCCACATGGTGCCTGCGGCCTATATGCGCCTGGACGCCTTGCCCCTGACCCCGAACGGTAAACTCGACCGCCGAGCCCTGCCTGTCCCGGACAGCGAGGCCTATTCGGGCCGCGGTTACGAAGCCCCGCAAGGCGAGGTCGAAACGGCACTGGCGCGGATCTGGTCCGAGCTGCTCAAGGTTGAGCGCGTCGGCCGACACGACCATTTCTTCGAGCTGGGCGGGCATTCGCTGCTGGCCGTCAGCCTGATCGAGCGGATGCGCCAGGCAGGGCTGAGTGCCGACGTCGGCGTACTGTTCAGCCAGTCCACCCTGGCGGCATTGGCGGCAGCAGTCGGCAGTGGCCGCGAGGTCCGTGTCCCGGCGAATCTGATTCCGTTGAATTGCGAATACATCACGGCGGACATGCTGCCGATGGTCGATCTGGACCAGGACGCCATCGACCGGATCGCATCGACGGTACCGGGCGGTGCCGGCAACGTGCAGGATATCTACCCGCTGGCGCCCCTGCAGGAAGGCATTCTTTACCATCACCTGGCCGCCGAACGCGGCGATCCCTATGTGCTCCAGACGCAGTTCGCCTTCGACAACCGTGGGCGCCTGGAAGACTTTTCCCAAGCCTTGCAAAAGGTCATCGACCGTCACGACATTCTGCGCACGTCGGTGCTGTGGGAAGGGTTCGAACAACCGGTGCAAGTGGTCTGGCGCAAGGCGCTGCTGATTCAGCAAGAGGCGATCCTGGACCCGGCCGACGGAGACGTCGCCGTGCAGTTGCATAAGCGCTTCGATTCGCGGCAGAACCGCCTGGAGATTACCCGGGCACCGATGCTGCGCCTGGTTTATGCCCACGATGCCAGTAACGATCGTTGGCTGGCGATGCTGCTGTTCCACCACATGGCCCTGGACCACACCGCGCTGGAGGTGGTGCAACAGGAAATGCAGGCGCATCTGCTGGGGCAGGCTGATCAGTTGGGCGCCGCGATGCCGTATCGCAATTATGTGGCCCAGGCCCGCTTGGGTGTGAGCGCTGAGGCCCATGAACGGTTTTTCCGCGACATGCTCGGTGACGTCGATGAGCCAACGTTGCCGTTCGGCTTGCAGGATGTGCAAGGCGATGGCAGCGACATCGAGGAAGCCCGCCATGAGGTGGAAGCCGACCTCGGTCGTCGGTTGCGGGCCCAGGCACGTCAGCTCGGGGTGAGCGCGGCGAGCTTGTATCACCTGGTTTGGGCGCAGGTCCTGGGTAAGGTATCGGGCAAGGATGATGTCGTGTTCGGTACGGTCCTGCTGGGCCGGATGCAGGGCGGCGAGGGCGCCGACCGGGCGCTGGGGATGTTCATCAATACCCTGCCGTTGCGAGTGGGTGTCGGGCAAAGCGGCGTTCGTGCGGGTGTGAAAGCGACTCACGCTCGCCTGACCGCATTGCTCGGTCATGAACACGCCGCCTTGGCGCTGGCGCAACGCTGCAGCGGCGTAGAGGCGCCGACTCCGTTGTTCAGTGCCTTGCTCAACTACCGCCACACCGCTGTGTCGACCTCGGCCGAGGCGCTGTCGGCCTGGAACGGCATTCAGGTGTTGGGCGGCGAAGAGCGGACCAACTACCCACTGATGTTGTCGGTGGATGACCAGGGCGAGGCGTTCAGCTTTACCGTCATGACCCCGGCACGCATTGGTGCGCAGCGACTCTGTGGTTATGTGCAGCACACCCTGGAAAACCTGGTCGATATGCTTGAGCAGCAGCCGGACTTGTCCTTGCAGCGCGTGTCGATCCTGCCAGCCTCGGAACGTGAGCAACTGTTGGTAACGTTCAACGCCACCGAAGCCGATTACCCACAGCAGCAGACCATTCATGGGTTGTTCGAAGAGCAGGTGCAGCGTACGCCGGATGCCGTTGCGGTGATTCGCGGCGAGCAACGCCTGAGCTATGGGGAACTGAACGAGCGGGCTAACCGCTTGGCGCATTACCTGCGCACGCAAGGGGTGAAACCCGATTCTCGAGTGGCGATTTGTGTCGAGCGCAGCGTGGACATGGTTGTAGGCTTGCTGGCGATTCTGAAGGCCGGCGGCGGTTACGTGCCGCTGGATCCGGCCTATCCGCTGGACCGGATTGCCTACATGCTGGAAGACAGTGCCCCAGCAGCGGTGTTGGCCCAGACCGCGACTGTTGAACTGTTGGCCGGCGCCTCGATGCCAGTGATCAATCTCGACAGCGGGCTGTGGCAGGACGAGTCCGTCCAGAATCCGCAGGTTGCCGAGCTGACGTCCGCACATCTGGCCTACGTGATCTACACCTCCGGTTCCACTGGTCTGCCCAAGGGTGTGATGATCGAACACCGCAACACGGTGAACTTCCTGACTTGGGCCCATCGTTCGTTTGATGCTCAAACCCTGTCGAAAACCCTGTTCTCGACCTCGCTGAACTTCGACCTGGCGGTCTACGAATGCTTCGCGCCGTTGACGTCGGGCGGCAGCATCGACGTGGTCACTAATGTGCTGGAACTGCAACAGGGCGAGCACGACATCACCTTGATCAACACGGTGCCGTCGGCGCTCAAGGCCTTGTTGGAGTCGGGCGGTGTAGGCGAGGGCGTCGACACGGTCAACGTCGCCGGTGAAGCGCTCAAGCGCAGCCTGGTGGAAGCGCTGTTCGAACAGACCCAGGTCAAGCGCCTGTGCAACCTCTATGGCCCTTCGGAAACCACGACTTACTCCAGTTGGGTGTCGATGGCCCGTGAGGACGGTTTCGCTGCACACATCGGCAAACCGGTGGCGAACACCCAGTTCTACCTGCTGGATGAGCACCAACAACTGGTGCCGTTGGGCGTGCCGGGTGAAATCTACATCGGTGGTGCCGGGGTGGCGCGGGGTTACCTGAATCGCGATGACCTGACCGCCGAGCGTTTCCTCAAGGATCCGTTCAGCACGGCCCCGAACGCGCGCATGTACAAAACCGGCGACCTGGGCCGTTACCTGGCGGACGGCAACATCGAATACCTGGGTCGCAACGACGATCAGGTCAAGATTCGCGGTTTCCGCATCGAACTGGGGGAGATCGAAGCCAAGCTCGCCCAGGCTACTGCCATCAAGGAAACCGTGGTCCTGGCCCGTGAAGACGTGCCGGGTGACAAGCGCCTGGTGGCCTATTTCACCCAGCATTCACCAGACGAAGTGCTGGACATCGAAGGCCTGCGCACGCACTTGCAAGCGCAACTGCCGGCTTACATGGTGCCCGCCGCCTACGTGCGCCTGGATGCCTTACCGCTGACCCCCAACGGCAAGCTCGACCGCAAGGCCTTGCCGGCGCCGGACCTCGATGCCGTCATCACCCGTGGCTACGAAGCCCCACAAGGCGAAGTCGAAACCGTCCTGGCGCAGATCTGGCGGGACTTGCTCAAGGTCGAGCGCGTGGGCCGTCATGATCATTTCTTCGAACTGGGCGGGCATTCGCTGCTGGCGGTCAGCCTGATCGAACGCATGCGTCAGGCCGGCTTGAGCGCCGATGTACGTGTACTGTTCAGCCAACCGACCCTGGTCGCGCTGGCGGCGGCAGTGGGGGGCGGCACTGAAATCGACGTGCCGGTCAACGGCATCCCGTCCGGTTGCGAGTGCATCACGCCTGACATGCTGACGCTGACAAACCTCGACCAGGACGCCATCGACCGCATCGTGGCGACGGTGCCGGGTGGTGCCCGCAACGTGCAAGAGATTTACCCGGTGGCACCGTTGCAGGAGGGCATTCTTTACCATCACCTGTCGGCCGAGCAGGGCGATCCCTATGTCTTGCACGCGCAGTTTGCCTTTGACAGCCGCGAACGCCTCGACGCTTTCACCCAGGCCCTGCAAAGTGTCATCGACCGTCACGACATCTTGCGCACCGCCATTCTCTGGGAAGGTCTCGACGCGCCTCGACAAGTGGTCTGGCGTGAAGCGCGGCTGGGCCTTGAAGAACTGCTGCTGGACCCGCAAGCCGGAGCGATCACCCAACAGCTACAGGACCGTTTCGACACCCGGCACTATGCCCTGGACATGTCCCAGGCACCGCTGATGCGCCTGGCCTTTGCCCAGGACAAGCCCAACCAGCGCTGGGTGGCGATGCTGTTGTTCCATCACATCGCCCTCGATCATGCGGCGCTGAAAGTCGTACAGGCCGAGATGCAGGCGTACCTGCTGGGGCAGACCGATCAATTGGACGTCCCGGTACCGTATCGTAACTACGTGGCCCAGGCTCGCTTGGGTGGGGATCATGAAGCGCAGGAAGCGTTCTTCCGCGACATGCTTGGCGATGTCGACGAGCCCACGCTGCCATTCGGTTTGCAGCAGGTGCAGGATGACATCGAGGATGCGAGCCTGCTGCTCGACAGCGACTTGAGTCGCCGGCTGCGGCGCCTGGCACGCCAAGCGGGCGTGGGCGTCGCGAGCTTGCATCACTTGGCCTGGGCGCAAGTATTGGCGCAGGCGTCCGGCAAGCAGGACGTGGTGTTCGGTACCGTGCTGATGGGCCGGATGCAGGGCGGCCAGGGCGCTGACCGTGCGTTGGGGATGTTCATCAATACCTTGCCGCTGCGCGTGAGCGTTGGCGACCAGGCCGTCAAGGCCGGTGTCAAGGCGGTCCACGGGCAATTGACCGCCCTGTTGGGCCATGAGCACGCCTCGCTGGCACTGGCCCAGCGTTGCAGCGGCGTGGCCGCGCCGCTGCCGCTGTTCAGCGCCTTGTTGAACTACCGCAACTCCAGCGAGCAGGCCGATACCGAGGCGGCGCTGTCGGCCTGGCACGGCATCGAGACGCTGAGTGGCGAAGCGCGTACCAACTATCCCTTGACGCTGTGTGTCGACGACTTGGGCGAAGACTTCGCCCTGACCGTCCTGGCCACGAGTGGCGTCGGTGCGCAGCGGGTCTGTGCCTACATGGCGACCGCGTTGCACAGCCTGGCCACCGCATTGGAATCCAACCCGGCATCGCGCTTGCAGACCCTGACGGTACTGCCGCAAGCCGAGCGTCAACAGATACTGATCGACTTCAACGCCACGACCCGTCGCTATCCCCAGGACAGGACCGTTCATGGCCTGTTCGAAGCCCAGGCCAAGGAGCGTCCGCAGGCTATTGCAGCTGTGCACGACGGGTACAGCCTGAGCTACGTCGAGTTGAACCGCAGGGCCAATCGCCTGGCGCGCCATTTGGTCGGCCTCGGTGTGCAACCGGGCGATCGAGTGGCGATTGCGCTGGAGCGTTCGATTGAGCTGCTGGTCAGCCAACTGGCGATTCTCAAGTGCGCCGCCGCCTACGTGCCGCTGGACATCAGCGCACCGCTGGAGCGTCAGCAGTTCATGGTCCAGGACAGCGGCGCCCAGATCGTGCTGACGTTGAGCACGGCGCTAGCGCCTGAAGCCTCGCAACGGGTGGACCTGGATACGCTGGTCGTCAATGAAGTCGCCGATAACCTCGACCTGACGCAAAGCACCGAATCGGTGGCCTACATCATGTACACCTCCGGTTCCACCGGCACCCCCAAAGGTGTGCTGGTGCCGCACCGGGCGATCAGCCGGTTGGTAATCAATAACGGTTACGCCGACTTCAACACCAAGGACCGCGTCGCCTTTGCCTCCAACCCGGCATTCGACGCCAGTACCCTCGACGTCTGGGCGCCGTTGCTCAACGGCGGTTGCGTGGTGGTGGTCGACCAGGACGTGTTGCTGACACAGGAACGTTTTGCGGCACTGCTGCAAGAGCAATCGGTCAGCGTGCTGTGGATGACCGCCGGCCTGTTCCACCAGTACGCCGCCGGACTGATGTCAGTGTTCGCCCAGTTGCGCTACCTGATCGTCGGCGGCGATGTGCTCGACCCGGCGGTGATCGGCCGCGTCCTGAAGGAAGGCGCACCGGCTCATCTGCTCAACGGCTACGGCCCGACCGAAGCCACCACGTTCACCACCACCCACGAGATCAAAACCGTGGGCGAGGGTGGAGTCCCGATTGGCCGACCGATTGGCAACAGCCGGGTCTATGTGCTGGATGCCAACCGGCAACCCGTGCCCATCGGCGTGGCCGGCGAGTTGTACATCGGTGGCGACGGCGTGGCGAAAGGGTATCTGAATCGCCCTGAACTGACCGCCGAGAAGTTCGTCGCCGATCCGTTCAATGCCGATCCCGGTGCCTTGCTCTACCGCACCGGCGACCTGGCGCGCTGGCGGGCGAACGGCACGGTGGATTACCTGGGGCGTAACGACGACCAGGTGAAAATCCGTGGTTTCCGTATCGAATTGGGCGAGATCGAAGCGCGGTTGAACCTGCATGACGAGGTCAAGGAAGCGGTAGTGCTGGTGCGTGAAGACGCCCCGGGCGAGAAACGCCTGGTGGCGTATTTCACGCCGCAGGCACTGGACGTTGCGCCGCACATCGAAACCCTGCGTACTCACCTGCAAGGGCAATTGCCGGACTACATGATTCCGGTGGCCTATGTTCGCCTCGACGCACTGCCGTTGACCGCCAACGGCAAGCTCGACCGCCGTGCACTGCCGGCGCCGGACAGCGACGCCTACGTCAGCCGCGAATATGAAGCCCCGCAAGGCGAGATCGAGCAGCTATTGGCACAACTCTGGGCCGAGCTGCTCCGGGTTGACCAAGTGGGGCGTCACGACAATTTCTTCGAACTGGGCGGCCATTCGCTGTTGGCGGTCACGCTGATCGAACGCATGCGCCAGGCCGGCTTGAGCGCCGATGTGCGGGTGTTGTTCAGCCAGCCGACCCTGGCCGCACTGGGTGCGGCCATCGGCAGTGGCCGCGAGGTGGCTGTTCCGGTGAACCGGATTGTCCCGGCCTGTGAACGGATCACCCCGGACATGCTCACGCTGATACAGCTTGATCAGGCGGCCATTGACCGGGTCGTGGCGACGGTGCCAGGAGGGGCGCCGAACGTGCAGGACATCTACCCACTGGCGCCGCTGCAGGACGGTATTCTCTACCATCACCTGGCCGCCGAGCAGGGCGACCCCTATGTGCTGAAAACCGTGTTCGAACTGCAAAGTCGCGACCGGTTGGCGGCGTTTGTGGACGCGTTGCAACACGTCATCGATCGGCACGACATCCTGCGCACCAGTGTGGTGTGGCAAGGCTTCGACGCACCGATCCAAGTGGTATGGCGCGAAGCCAAATTGCATCTGGAAGAGATTGCCCTGGACATTGCCGAGGGCGAGATCGCGGCGCAGTTGCAGGAGCGTTTCGACCCGCAACACTACCGGCTGGACATCACCCAGGCGCCGCTGATGCGTCTGGTCTTTGCCGAAGACGCGGTCAACCAGCGCTGGGTGGCGGTGTTGTTGTTCCACCATATGGCCCTCGACCACACGGCGCTGGAAGTCGTGCAGCAAGAGATGCAGGCGCACCTGCTCGGCCAGGCCGACCAACTGCCTGTGGCGATGCCGTATCGCAACTATGTGGCGCAAGCACGCCTGGGTGTGAGTCAACAAGAACACGAAGGGTTTTTCCGCGAGATGCTCGGCGATGTCAACGAGCCGACCTTGCCGTTCGGCTTGCAGGACGTGAGCGGCGACGGGCAGGACATCGAGCACGCCCGGCAAGTTGTCGAGGCGACGTTGAGCCTGCGGCTGCGGGCTCAAGCCCGGCAGTTGGGCGTGAGTGCCGCCAGCCTGGTCCACCTGGCCTGGGCGCAGGTACTGGGGCGTGTGTCAGGCAAGGACGATGTGGTGTTCGGTACGGTCCTGCTGGGCCGGATGCAGGGCGGCGATGGCGCCGACCGGGCGCTGGGGATGTTCATCAATACCTTGCCGTTGCGGGTTGAAGTGAGCAGCCAAGGCGTGCGCGAGGGGGTGAAAACCACCCACGCACGGCTGACCGGGTTGTTGGGACATGAACACGCCTCGCTGGCCTTGGCCCAGCGTTGCAGCGGCGTGGTTGCACCGTTGCCGCTGTTCAGCGCGCTGCTCAATTATCGACACAGCGCCGGCGCAGCGACCGAGGTCTTGAATGAAACCCTGGCCGCGTGGGAGGGTATTGAGTTCCTGGGCAACGAAGAACGGACCAACTACCCACTGACCCTGTCGGTGGATGACCTGGGCGATGGCTTCCTGTTGAGTGCCCTGGTATTGCAGGGGATTGGTGCGGCGCGCATCTGCGCCTACATGCACACCGCCCTGGAAAGCCTGGTACAGGCCCTCGAACACGCGCCCCAGACGCCACTCAACCGCCTGGAGATCCTGCCGGAAAGCGAGCGCAACCAGCTGCTGGTGGATTTCAACGCCACCAAGCGTGCCTATCCGCAGGACCAGACCGTGCTGGCCCTGTTCGAGGCCCAGGCGGCGCACCTGCCACATGCAATTGCAGTGGTGCACGGGCAGCGCCAAGTGACTTACGCAGAGCTGAACGAGCGGGCCAATCGCCTGGCCCATCACTTGATCGGTCTTGGCGTGCAGCCGGACGACTGCGTGGCGATCCTGCTGCCACGCTCCATCGAGCTGCTGGCCAGTCAGTTGGCGATCCTCAAGTGTGCGGCGGCCTATGTGCCGCTGGACCGCAATGCCTCCCTGGAACGCCAGGGCTTCATGCTCGAGGATTGCCAGGCCCGGTGCCTGCTGACGTTCAGTACCGAGACTGTGCCTGAGGGCGCCTCGCGCATCGACCTGGACACGCTGGACGACCAGGGGCTGCGGCATAACCCGGCGCTGGCGCAGTCCAGTGAATCGATTGCCTACATCATGTACACCTCGGGCTCCACCGGCACCCCGAAAGGCGTGCTGGTGCCGCACCGGGCCATCAACCGCCTGGTGATCAACAACGGTTACGCCGATTTCAATGAGCGCGACCGGATCGCCTTTGCTTCCAACCCGGCGTTCGACGCCAGCACCATGGACGTCTGGGGCGCCTTGCTCAATGGCGGCCAGGTGGTGGTGATCGACCACGAAACCTTGTTGGAGCCTGCGCAGTTCGCCCAAGTGCTGGAGGACGCGGGCGTCACGGTGCTGTTCGTGACCACGGCGATTTTCAATCAGTACGTGCAACTGATCCCGGAGGCCATTGGCGGCTTGCGCATCCTGTTGTGCGGCGGCGAACGGGCTGACGTAGCGTCGTTCCGGCGCTTGCTGGACCTGGCGCCCAGTTTGCGCCTGGTGCATTGCTATGGCCCGACCGAAACCACCACCTACGCCACCACCCTGGAGGTGAAGGCCGTGGCGGCGGACGCCGAATGCGTGCCCATCGGCGGCCCAATTGGCAATACCCAGGTCTATGTGCTCGATGCGCGCCAGCAACTGGCGCCATTGGGTGTCGTCGGCGAGATGTATATCGGCGGCAAGGGCGTGGCCAAGGGGTATCTGAATCGACCTGACCTGACCGCGGAAAAATTCATCGCCGATCCGTTCAGCCATGAACCGGACGCGTTGCTGTACCGCACCGGCGACCTCGGGCGCTGGTTGCCGGAGGGTAACCTGGAATGCCTGGGACGTAACGACGATCAGGTGAAAATCCGCGGTTTCCGCATCGAGCTGGGCGAGATCGAAGCCAAACTCGTCGCCTGCGATGGCGTGAAGGACGCAGTGGTCATGGTGCGGGCCGACGAGTCGGGTGAGAAGCGCCTGGTGGCCTATGTCATTGCACAGCCGCAGGTCACGCTGAGCGTTGCCGCGTTGCGCGAGCAATTGTCCACGGTCCTGTCTGACTACATGGTGCCCGCGGCGTTCGTGATGCTGCCGGCGTTCCCATTGACCCTCAACGGCAAGGTGGACCGCAAGGCCTTGCCGGCACCGCATGCCGAGGCTTACGCCAGCCAGGCCTACGAGGCGCCGCAGGGTGAGGTCGAACAGGCCTTGGCCGGCATGTGGGCCGAGTTGTTGAAGGTGGAACGGATCGGTCGCCACGACAATTTCTTCGAGCTGGGTGGCCACTCGTTGCTGGCGGTGACGTTGATCGAACGCATGCGCCAGGCCGGCTTGAGCGCCGATGTGCGCGTGCTGTTCAGCCAACCGACCCTGGCCGCACTGGCCGCGGCGATTGGCAGCGGCAGGGAGGTGAGTGTTCCGGCGAACCTGATTGCTTTGGATTGCGAACGCATCACCCCGGACTTGTTGCCGCTGGTCAACCTGAGCCAGGACGCCGTCGACCGACTCGTCGCCAGCGTGCCGGGTGGCGTTCGTAACGTACAGGACATCTACCCGCTGGCACCGTTGCAGGAAGGCATCCTCTATCACCACTTGGCCGCCGAGCAAGGCGACCCCTATGTGTTGCAGACCCAGTTCGCCTTCGACAACCGTGAACGCCTCGACGCCTTCATCGGGGCGTTGCAAGTGGTGATCGATCGCCACGATATCTTGCGCACCAGTGTGGTCTGGGAAGGGTTGGATGAGCCGGTGCAAGTGGTCTGGCGCCAGGTGGTGCTGGCGCCGCAGTGCATTGTTCTCGATGCCTCGGCCGGCGACATCGCCACGCAACTGGCCAGTCGATTCGATGCGCGGCACAGCCGCCTGGATTTGGGCCGGGCCCCGCTGTTGCACCTGGCTTACGCCCGGGACGAGGCCCTGGATCGCTGGGTCGCCATCCTGCTGTTCCATCACATGGCCCTGGACCACACGGCCCTGGATGTGATGCAGCACGAGATGCAAATGTACCTGTTGGGTCAGGATGAACACCTGAGCGCATCGGTGCCTTATCGCAACTACGTGGCCCAGGCCCGTCTGGGGACGAGCGAAGAGGAACACGAAAAATTCTTCCGCGAGATGCTCGGTGATATCGACGAGCCGACGCTGCCATTCGGCCTGGCCCAGGTCCAGGGCGACGGGCATGGCATCGAGGAAGTGAAAGTGTTTGTCGATGACGCCTTGAGCCTGCGCCTGCGGACTCAAGCCCGCCAGCTTGGTGTCAGTGCCGCCAGCCTGGTCCATCTGGCCTGGGCCCGGGTCCTGGCCGTGGCCTCGGGCCAGGAGAACGTGGTCTTCGGCACGGTCCTGCTGGGACGGTTGCAAGGCGGCGACGGGGCTGACCGGGCCCTGGGCATGTTCATCAACACCTTGCCGATCTGCGTGCCCGTGGATGAGCGGAGCGTGCGGGATGCAGTGAAGACCACCCATGCACGCCTGACCGGGTTGCTGGGGCATGAGCATGCGTCCCTGGCCTTGGCCCAACGCTGCAGTGACGTGGCCTCGCCAGCGCCACTGTTCAGCACGCTGCTGAACTTCCGCCACAGTTCGCTGCAGGTGACGGATGAGGGGTTGTCGGCCTGGAGCGGCATGCAAATGTTGTCCAGCGAGGAGCGCACCAACTATCCGCTGACGCTGAACGTCGATGACCTGGGCGAAGGCTTCAGCCTGACGGTGCAGGTCGAGTCCCGGATCGGTGCGCAACGTATCTGTGACTATGTGCAGGTGACCCTGCAGAGCCTGGTCGACTCCCTGGAACACGCGCCGCAGACGGCGGTGCGCAACCTCGCGGTATTGCCACCGGCCGAACGCAAGCAACTGTTGGAAACCTGGAATGCGCCAGAGGCGGCGTATGCCCATGACGCGATGATCCATCGTCAATTCGAGGCCCAGGTCGCGACGCAACCCGACGCGGTAGCGGTGGTGTTCGAGGATCAGGCGCTGACCTACGGCGAGCTCAACGCCCAGGCCAACCAGCTCGCCCATCGCCTGCTGTCGCTGGGCATTCGCCCGGATGACCGGGTGGCGATCTGTGTCGAACGCGGCCTGGACATGATCGTCGGCCTGCTGGGCATCTTGAAGTCCGGCGCCGGTTATGTGCCGCTGGATCCGGCTTATCCGGCCGAACGCATTGCCTACATGCTCGAGGACAGTTCCCCCGTGGCGATCGTGGTGCATGCCGCCACCCATGTGCTGCTGGCCGAAGAGTCCATACGGGTGATCGAGCTCGATAACCCGGCGTTGCGCAGCCAGTCCACCGTCAACCCGCAAGTGCCTGGCCTGACGTCGTCGCAATTGGCCTACGTGATCTACACCTCCGGTTCCACCGGGTTACCCAAGGGCGTGATGGTCGAGCACCGCAACGTCGCCCGGCTGTTCTCGGCGACCCAGCCCTGGTTCGAGTTCGGCCAGCAGGATGTATGGGCGCTGTTCCATTCCTTCGCTTTCGACTTCTCGGTCTGGGAGATTTGGGGGGCGTTGATCCATGGTGGCCGCCTGTTGGTGGTACCGCAGTTGGTCAGCCGTTCCCCGCAAGACTGCTACGCACTGCTATGCGAGGCCGGCGTCACGGTGTTGAACCAGACGCCGAGCGCTTTCCGGCAACTGATCGTGGCCCAGGGCGAAAGCGATCTGCGTCACAGCCTGCGCCAGGTGATCTTTGGTGGCGAAGCGCTGGAAACCGGCATTCTCAAGCCCTGGTATGCCCGTGTAGCCAACGCCGGGACACAGTTGGTGAACATGTACGGCATCACCGAGACGACGGTGCACGTGACGTATCGCCCGCTAGAAGCGGCGGACGCGCAGTTGACCGGCGTCAGCCCGATCGGCAAGCGCATTCCCGACCTGCAACTGTACGTGCTCGACGCCCAGCGCGAGCCGGTGCCGGTGGGGGTGGTGGGTGAGATGTATGTGGGCGGCGCGGGTGTGGCACGGGGTTACCTGAATCGTCCCGAGTTGACCCAGGAACGCTTTATCGTCGACACCTTTAGCGGGTGTGAAGGGGCGCGCCTGTACAGGACCGGTGACCTCGGTCGCTGGCTGGCGGACGGGAGCATCGAATACCTGGGCCGCAACGATGACCAGGTGAAAATCCGCGGTTTCCGTATCGAGTTGGGCGAGATCGAAGCGACCTTGGCCGCTTGCGAGGGGGTCAGCGAGGCGCTGGTGATTGCCCGTGAAGACACGCCGGGCGACAAGCGCCTGGTGGGTTATGTGATTGCCGTAGACGGCGCGCAACCGTCAGCCACCGAGCTGCGTACACAATTGCTGGCTTCGCTGGCGGACTACATGGTGCCTGGCGCGTTCGTGGTCCTCGAGGCGTTCCCGCTGACCACCAACGGCAAGCTCGACCGCAAGGCTTTGCCGGTGCCGGATCAATCGGCGGTGGCGACCCGTGAATACGAAGCGCCGCAAGGCGAGGCCGAGACGATCATCGCCGCGATCTGGCAAGACCTGCTGGACCTCGAGCGGATCGGTCGTCACGACAATTTCTTCGAATTGGGCGGTCATTCGCTGCTGGCGGTGAAGCTGATCGAGCGCATGCGCCACGTCGGCTTGAGTGCCGATGTGCGGGTGCTGTTCGGCCAACCGACGCTGGCCGCGTTGGCCGCCGCCGTGGGCGGGCACACAGAAGTCGTGGTGCCGGGCAACGCGATTCCGGACGGTTGCACGCGGATCACCCCGGACATGCTGCCCCTGGCCGATCTGGACCAGGACGCCATCGACCGCATCGTGGCCACGGTGCCAGGTGGCGTGACGAATGTGCAGGATATCTACGCCCTGGCGCCGTTGCAGGAAGGGATCCTGTATCACCACATCGCCGCCGCCCAGGGCGATCCCTACTTGCAATACGTGATGTTCGCGTTCGACAGCTTCGTCCACGTGGACCATTTCACCCAAGCACTGCAAGCCGTCGTCTCCCGTCACGATATCCTGCGCACCGGTGTGCTCTGGGAGGGCCTGGTCGAGCCGATGCAGGTGGTCTGGCGTGAGGCGCGGCTGGTGGTCGAGTCGGTCGAGCTGGATCCGGCGGCCGGGGAGGTTGCCACGCAGTTGCATCAGCGTTTCGACCCCCGGCACTATCGCCTGGACATCCGCCAGGCGCCGCTGATGCGGGTCGCTTATGCGCAAGACCCGGCCAACCAGCGCTGGGTGGGCATGCTGTTGTTCCATCACCTGGTGGACGATGCCACCTCGCTGGCCGTGCTGTCGGCCGAGATCGAGGCGCACATGCTCGGCCAGGCGCAACGCTTGCCGGCATCGGTGCCGTACCGCAACTACGTAGCCCAGGCTCGCTTGGGTGTGAGTCACGAAGCCCATGAGCTGTTCTTCCGCGACATGCTCGGTGATGTCGACGAGCCGACATTGCCGTTCGATTTACAGGATGTGCAGGGCGATGGTAGCGGCATCGAAGAGGTTCGCGAGGAGGTCGAGGCCGACCTCAGTCGTCGACTGCGGGCCCAGGCCCGTCAGCTCGGGGTGAGTGCGGCGAGCCTGTATCACTTGGTTTGGGCCCAGGTACTGGGCACGGTGTCGGGTCGCGACGACGTGGTGTTCGGCACGGTGTTGGTGGGACGGATGCAGGGCGGCGAGGGCGCCGACCGGGCCCTGGGGATGTTCATCAATACGTTGCCGTTGCGGGTGAGCCTGGGGCAGACCGGGGTCCGTGCCGGTGTGAAAGCGACCCATGCCCGACTGACCGCGTTGCTCGGCCATGAGCACGCCTCGCTGGTGCTGGCGCAACGCTGCAGCGGCGTAGAGGCGCCGACGCCATTGTTCAGTGCCTTGCTCAACTATCGCCACACCGGCGTGACCGCTTCCGCCGAAGCGCTGTCGGCCTGGGACGGTATCCAGGTGCTGGGTGGCGAAGAACGGACCAACTACCCGCTGACGTTGTCGGTGGATGACCAGGGCGAGGCGTTCAGTTTCACCGTCATGACCCCGGCCCGCGTCGGTGCGCAGCGGCTTTGTGGGTATGTCCGGCAGGCGCTGGAAGGCCTGATCCAGATGCTTGAGCAGACGCCAGAAGCGCCGTTGCACCAGTTGTCGATCCTGCCGCCGAGCGAGCGTCTGAAACTGTTGGCCGAGTTCAATACCGGTGGCGCCGATAACCCGCGGGAGCAGACCGTTCTCGGCCTGTTCGAAGCCCAGGTCCAGCGCACGCCGGACAGCGTGGCCGTCCTGCATGGCGAGCACGCGTTGAGCTATCGCCAGTTGGACACGCGAGCCAACCAGTTGGCGCATTACCTGCGCAAGCAGGGCGTGCAAGCGGATTCGCGCGTGGCGATCTGTGTCCAGCGCAGCGCCGAGATGGTGATCGGGTTGTTGGCGATTCTCAAGGCGGGCGGTGGTTATGTGCCATTGGATCCGGCTTATCCTGCGGAACGGATTGCCTACATGCTGGCCGACAGCGAGCCGGCTGCGGTGCTGGCCCAGGCAGCGACCCGAGGGCTCTTGTCGCAGGTCCAGGTGCCACTGATCGACCTGGACGCCGGCCCGTGGCAAGACGAGCCGGAACAGGTTCCGCAGGTCAGCGAGCTGACGCCGGCCCACCTGGCCTACGTGATCTACACCTCCGGCTCCACCGGCTTGCCCAAGGGCGTGATGGTCGAACATCGCGGCCTGCGCAACCTGCTGGACTGGTACCTCGAAGACCTGGCGTTCGATGCTGGCGATGCCGTGCTGCTCGCGTCCTCCTACAACTTCGACCTGACCCAGAAAAACATCCTCGCGCCACTGCTGGTCGGCGCTACGCTGCACCTGGCCGAAGAACCCTTCAACCCCGGCGCCATCGTCGCGCAGATCGCCGACGCCGGCATCACGCACCTCAACATGTCGCCCAGCGCCTTCCACGCGCTGGTGGACGCCGATCATCAGCAAGCCCTTGCCTGTCTGAAACGGGTGGTGTTGGGCGGTGAGCCGATCCAGCTCGCCATGCTGGAAAAACTCCCTCTGCCACGGCCAACGGTGATCAACAGCTACGGGCCGACCGAGTGCAGTGACGTGGTCGCCTGGTACACCGCTGATAGCGATCTCGAGACCTACCGGCACCAGTCGATCCCGATTGGCCGACCGATCCGCAACATGCAGTTGCATGTACTGGACAGCCACGGGCAGTTGCTGCCGGTGGGCGTACCCGGTGAGATCCACATCGGCGGTATCGGAGTCGCGCGCGGTTACCTCAACCTGCCGCAGCTCAGCGCCGAGCGCTTTATCGCCGACCCGTTCTACGGCAAGGCCGACGCCCGGCTGTACAAGACCGGTGACATCGGTCGCTGGTTGCCCGACGGCACGTTGCAGTACCTGGGGCGTAATGACGATCAGGTGAAGATCCGCGGGTTCCGTATCGAACTGGGTGAGATCGAAGCCAAGCTCGCCCAACACGATACGGTGAAAGAGGCTGCGGTGCTGGTCCGCGAGGACGTACCGGGGGAAAAACGCCTGGTGGCCTATTTCACCGAATACGCGGCGGGCGAAACAGTGGACATCGACGCGCTGCGTGCCTGCCTGTTGGCCCAACTGCCGGCCTTCATGGTGCCGGTGGCCTATGTACGCCTCGACACCATGCCGCTGACGCCCAACGGCAAGCTCAACCGTAAAGTGCTGCCGGCACCGGACTTGGATGCCTTCATCACCCGGGGCTACGAAGCCCCCATCGGCGAAACCGAAATCACACTGGCCCAGTTGTGGGCTGAAGTGCTCAACGTAGAGCGCGTTGGCCGTCACGATCACTTCTTCGAGCTGGGCGGGCATTCCTTGCTTGCCGTCAGCCTGATGGAGCGGATGCGCCAAGAGGGTATGGAAGCGGATGTACGGACGTTGTTCGAGCGGCCCACGCTCTCGGAATACGCGGCAACGACAGAAAAAATGGAGATTGTCCTGTGAGTGTGATCGAACTGTTGGCGACACTAAAAGAAAAAGACGTACAGCTTTCAGTCAAGGGCGATCAGCTCGTGGTACGGGGACGGAAGCAGTCGCTGAGCGAGCCGGCGGTGCTGGCCTTGCTGCGCGAGCACAAAGCCGCGCTGATCGAGTTGATCCAGGCTGGACAATACGATGCCAGCAAGGCTGGTGAGGTTGACATCCCGGACAACGCCATCCCGGCCGGTTGCCTGCACATCACGCCGCAGATGCTGCCGTTGGTGACCCTGGACCAGGCGGCCATCGACCGTATCGTTGCTACCGTGCCGGGCGGCGCGGCCAATGTGCAGGATATCTACCCGCTGGCACCGTTGCAGGAGGGCATTCTTTATCACCATCTGACTGCCACCCAGGGCGATCCCTATGTGTTGCAGGCGCATTTCAGCATCACCCGACAGGAGCGCCTGACGGATTTTGTCGACGCCTTGCAAAGCGTGATCGATCGCCACGACATCCTGCGCACCGCCATCGTCCGCGAAGGGTTGCAAGAGGCGGTACAGGTGGTCTGGCGCGAGGCCCGCCTGGGGGTCAAGGACATCAGCGCCGATCTCGCCGAGGGCGACGTCATGGCGCAATTGCAGGCGCGCTTTGATCCTCGGCATTATCGCCTGGACGTCAGCCAGGCGCCGCTGTTGCTGCTGGTGGTCGCCGAAGACCCGGCCAACCAGCGCTGGGTCGCCATGCTGCTGTTCCATCACATGGCCCTCGACCACGCGGCCCTGATGGTGGTGCAGAGCGAAATGCAGGCCTGGCTGATGGGGCAGACCGGGCAATTGCAACCCGCCATCCCTTACCGTCATTACGTGGCGCGCACCCGCCAGGCCGGCCAACGCCAGGCCGACGAGGCGTTCTTTGGTGAAATGCTGGGGGATGTCGAAGAGCCAACCTTGCCCTTCGGCCAACAGGACGTCTTGGGCGACGGCAGCGCCATCGAAGAGAGTCATCAAGCGCTGACGCCAGACCTCAGCCGCCGCCTACGCGCGCAGGCGCGCCAGCTCGGTGTGAGTGCGGCGAGCATTTTCCACTTGGCCTGGGCCCAGGTGCTGGGCGGCGTATCGGGCCGCGAAGACGTGGTGTTCGGCACGGTGATGCTGGGGCGCATGCAGGCCGGCGAGAGTCTGAGCCGGGCGCTGGGCATGTTCATCAATACCTTGCCCCTGCGCGTGAACGTCGGTGCACAGAACGTGCGCGACGGGGTGAAAAGCACCCATGCCTGGTTGAGCCGCCTGCTCAGTCACGAATATGCGTCCCTGGCCCTGGCCCAACGTTGCAGCGGCGTGGCCGCGCCGGCGCCGCTGTTCAGCACATTGCTGAACTATCGTCACAGTGCCAGCGCCGCTCAAGAGCTCCCGGCCGAGGTCAGCCTGGCCTGGGACGGTATCGAGGCACTGGGCGCGGAAGAACGCACCAACTACCCGCTGATCCTCTCGGTGGACGATTTTTCCGATGACTTCGCCTTGTCGGTGCAAGCCACTGCGCTGATTGGCGCGCTACGCATCGGCGATTACATGCTGGCCGCCGTTGAAAGTCTGGTTGCGGCCCTGGAATCCGCGCCCGGAGCGATGCTCAACAGCCTGTCGTTCCTGCCGGCATCGGAGCGCGAACGGGTACTGTTGTCCTTCAACGACACCGACCGTGATTATCCGCGGGAACAGTCGATTCATGCCTTGTTCGAGGCCCAGGTCGAGGTGCGTCCAGACGCGCCGGCTGCGGTGCAGGGTGGGCAAGTCCTGACTTACCGCGAACTGGACAGCAAAGCCGAACGTCTGGCCAGGCATCTGCTCGACCTTGGCCTGCAAACGGGTCAAACCGTGGCGATCCTGCTGCCGCGCTCGCTTGATCTGCTGATCAGCCAGTTGGCAGTCCTCAAGTGTGCGGCGGTGTACCTGCCACTGGACGTCAACGCGCCCGCCGAGCGCCAGCAGTTCATGATCGAGGACAGTCACGCTGTATTGGCCTTGACTCACAGCCGCGAAGCCTTGGCGCCGGGCATGCGTCGGGTGGACCTGGACAGCGTCGACCTTCCCTTGTCGTCGGCCCATTGCAGCCAGCAACCGGCGTCCAGCGAAGCGCCGGCCTACATCATGTACACCTCAGGGTCCACGGGTACGCCCAAGGGCGTGCTGGTGCCGCACCGGGCCATCAGCCGGCTGGTGATCAATAACGGCTACGCCGACTTCAACGAGCAGGATCGGGTGGCCTTCGCCTCCAATCCGGCCTTCGACGCCAGCACCCTTGAAGTCTGGGCGCCATTGCTCAACGGTGGCTGCGTCGTCGTGGTCGAGCAGGACGTGCTGTTGTCCCAGGAACGCTTGCACGGGCTGTTGCTAGAGCAGGCGGTGAATGTGTTGTGGATGACCGCGGGGCTGTTTCACCAATATGCCGACCGCCTGATGGACGTGTTCGCCCAATTGCGCTACTTGATCGTCGGGGGGGACGTGCTGGATCCGGCGGTGATCGGCCGTGTCCTGAAGGACGGCGCGCCGGCCCACCTGCTCAACGGCTACGGCCCGACGGAAGCGACGACGTTCTCGACCACCTACGAAATCAAGGCTGTGGGCGAGGGCAGCGTCCCGATTGGCCGTCCCTTGGGCAACACCCGGGTCTACATCCTCGATTCGCAGCAGCGACCCGTGCCCCAAGGCGTGGTCGGCGAGCTGCACATCGGCGGCCTGGGGGTCGCCAAAGGCTACTTGAACCGCCCGGACCTGAGTGCCGAGAAATTTCTCCTCGACCCGTTCAGCCAGACCGCCCAGGCCTTGATGTACCGCACAGGCGACCTCGGCCGCTTCCGGGAGGACGGCAACATCGAGTACCTGGGCCGCAACGACGGCCAGGTGAAGATCCGTGGTTTTCGCATCGAACCGGGGGAGATCGAAGCCTGCCTGGCCCAACACGCTGCGGTGAAAGAAACGACGGTGCTGGTGCGCGAAGACGTTCCCGGCGAAAAACGCCTGGTGGCCTATTTCACCTTGCACTCAACGGATGACAGCGCGGACATCGAAGCCCTGCGCGTGCACCTGCAAAGCCGTTTGCCGGACTATATGGTTCCGGCGGCCTACGTACGGCTCGATGCCTTGCCGCTGACCCCCAACGGCAAGCTCGACCGCAAGGCGCTGCCGATGCCGGACCAGGCGTCCATCATTACCCGGGGCTATGAAGCCCCGCTGGGCGACACCGAAATCACCCTGGCCCGCCTGTGGCGGCAAGTCCTCAACGTCGAGCGGGTGGGACGCCACGATCATTTCTTCGAACTGGGCGGCCATTCCTTGCTGGCGGTCAACCTGATCGAGCAGATGCGCCAGGTCGGCTTGAGTGCCGATGTCCGCGTGCTCTTCGGCCAGCCGACCCTCGCGGCACTGGCTGCGGCAGTGGGGGGCGGTAGTGAGGTCCAGGTGCCAGCCAACGGCATCACCACCGATTGTGAGCGGATCACCCCGGACATGCTGGCGCTGGCGACATTGACCCAGGAGGCGATCGATCGGATCGTTGCCACGGTTCCGGGTGGTGTGCCCAACGTACAGGACATCTACCCGCTGGCGCCGTTGCAGGAAGGTATTCTCTATCACCATGTCTCGGCGCAGCAGGGCGACCCCTATGTGTTGCAGGCGCTGTTCGCCTTTCAGGACGAAGCGCGCCTCGATGCTTTCGCCCAGGCATTGCAAGGTGTCATCGACCGCCATGACATCCTGCGCACTTCGATCCTGTGGGAGGGGCTGGAGCAGCCGATTCAGGTGGTCTGGCGCAAGGCGCTGTTGAGCGTCGAGCAACTGCAGTTGGACGCGTCGGATGCCGATGCCGTGACCCAACTGCATGCACGCTACGACTCCCGTCATCATCGCCTGGACATTCGCCAGGCCCCGTTGATGTGCCTGCGTTATGCCCATGACCCGGTCAACCAGCGCTGGGTGGCGATGCTGTTGTTCCACCACATTGCCCTGGACCATACCGCGCTGGAGGTGGTACAGCAGGAAATGCAGGCGCACCTGCTGGGCCAGGCCGACCAATTGGCCGCCGCGCTGCCGTACCGCAACTATGTGGCCCAGGCCCGCCTGGGTGTCAGCGAGGCAGAGCACGAAGGGTTTTTCCGCGAGATGCTCGGCGATGTCGACGAGCCGACCCTGCCGTTGGGGCTGCAGCAGGTGCAGGGTGACGGTCGCGGGATCGAGGAAGCCAAGCTGGAACTGGACGCCAGTTTGAGCCGCCGCTTGCGGGCGCAGGCGCGGCAGCTCGGTGTGAGTGCGGCCAGCCTGCATCACTTGGCTTGGGCGCAGGTACTGGGGCGCCTGTCCGCGCGGGAGGACGTGGTGTTCGGCACGGTCCTGATGGGCCGGATGCAGGGCGGCGAGGGTGCCGACCGGGTCCTTGGCATGTTCATCAACACCTTGCCGCTGCGGGTCAACCTGGATGAGCAGGGCGCACGCGCCGGGGTCAAGACCACCCATGGGCGGCTGACGGCATTGCTCGGTCACGAGCATGCCTCGTTGGCCCTGGCGCAACGTTGCAGCCGCGTGGCCGCACCGGCCCCGTTGTTCAGCGCGCTGCTGAACTACCGGCACAGCGCGACCGGTTCGGCTTCAGCCGAGGCCATGAGTGCCTGGCAGGGCATGGAAATCCTGAGTAACGAAGAGCGGACCAACTACCCACTGACCCTGTCGGTGGATGACCTGGGCGATGGCTTCCTGTTGAGTGCCCTGGTGTTGCAGGGGATTGGTGCGGCGCGCATCTGCGCCTACATGCACACCGCCCTGGAAAGCCTGGTACAGGCCCTCGAACACGCGCCCCAGACGCCACTCAACCGCCTGGAGATCCTGCCGGAAAGCGAACGCAACCAGCTGCTGGTGGATTTCAACGCCACCAAGCGTGCCTATCCGCAGGACCAGACCGTGCTGGCGCTGTTCGAGGCCCAGGCGGCCCACCTGCCACATGCAATTGCAGTGGTGCACGGGCAGCGCCAAGTGACTTACGCAGAGCTGAACGAGCGGGCCAATCGCCTGGCCCATCACTTGATCGGCCTTGGCGTGCAGCCGGACGACTGCGTGGCGATCCTGCTGCCACGCTCCATCGAGCTGCTGGCCAGTCAGTTGGCGATCCTCAAGTGTGCGGCGGCCTATGTGCCGCTGGACCGCAATGCCTCCCTGGAACGCCAGGGCTTCATGCTCGAGGATTGCCAGGCCCGGTGCCTGCTGACGTTCAGTACCGAGACCGTGCCTGAGGGCGCTTCGCGCATCGACCTCGACGCCCTGGAAACGCAGGGCGCGGTTCACAACCCGGCGCTGGCGCAGTCCAGTGAATCGATTGCCTACATCATGTACACCTCGGGCTCCACCGGCACCCCGAAAGGCGTGCTGGTGCCGCACCGGGCCATCAACCGCCTGGTGATCAACAACGGTTACGCCGATTTCAATGAGCGCGACCGGATCGCCTTTGCTTCCAACCCGGCGTTCGACGCCAGCACCATGGACGTCTGGGGCGCCTTGCTCAATGGCGGCCAGGTGGTGGTGATCGACCACGAAACCTTGTTGGAGCCTGCGCAGTTCGCCCAAGTGCTGGAGGACGCGGGCGTCACGGTGCTGTTCGTGACCACGGCGATTTTCAATCAGTACGTGCAACTGATCCCGGAGGCCATTGGCGGCTTGCGCATCCTGTTGTGCGGCGGCGAACGGGCCGACGTAGCGTCGTTCCGGCGCTTGCTGGACCTGGCGCCCAGTTTGCGCCTGGTGCATTGCTATGGCCCGACCGAAACCACCACCTACGCCACCACCCTGGAGGTGAAGGCCGTGGCGGCGGACGCCGAATGCGTGCCCATCGGCGGCCCAATTGGCAATACCCAGGTCTATGTGCTCGATGCGCGCCAGCAACTGGCGCCATTGGGTGTCGTCGGCGAGATGTATATCGGCGGCAAGGGCGTGGCCAAGGGGTATCTGAATCGACCTGACCTGACCGCGGAAAAATTCATCGCCGATCCGTTCAGCCATGAACCGGACGCGTTGCTGTACCGCACCGGCGACCTCGGGCGCTGGTTGCCGGAGGGCAGCCTGGAATGCCTGGGACGTAACGACGATCAGGTGAAAATCCGCGGTTTCCGCATCGAGCTGGGCGAGATCGAAGCCAAACTCGTCGCCTGCGATGGCGTGAAGGACGCAGTGGTCATGGTGCGGGCCGACGAGTCGGGCGAGAAGCGCCTGGTGGCCTATGTCATTGCACAGCCGCAGGTCACGCTGGGCGTTGCCGCGTTGCGCGAGCAATTGTCCACGGTCCTGTCTGACTACATGGTGCCCGCGGCGTTCGTGATGTTGCCGGCGTTCCCATTGACCCTCAACGGCAAGGTGGACCGCAAGGCCCTGCCGGCACCGCACGCCGAGGCTTACGCCAGCCAGGCCTACGAGGCGCCGCAGGGTGAGGTCGAACAGGCCTTGGCCGGCATGTGGGCCGAGTTGTTGAAGGTGGAACGGATCGGTCGCCACGACAATTTCTTCGAGCTGGGTGGCCACTCGTTGCTGGCGATGAGGTTGATCGAGCGCATGCGCCAGGCTGAGCTGTCGGTGGATGTACGTGTGCTGTTCAGCCAACCGACCCTGGCCGCACTGGCCGCTGCGGTGGGCGGGCACCGGGACGTGATCGTGCCGGCTTGCGCCATTGTCGAAGGCTGTGAGCGCATCACGCCGGATATGTTGCCGCTGGCTGCATTGAGCCAGGAGGCCATCGATCGGATCGTGGCGAGCGTGCCGGGAGGGGCGCGCAACGTGCAGGAGATCTATCCGCTGGCGCCGTTGCAGGAAGGCATTCTGTATCACCATTTGACGGCAAAAATGGGTGATCCGTACGTACTGCAAACGCTGTTCGGTTTTGACAGCCGCGCCCGTCTGGATGACTTTGCCCAGGCATTGCAAGGGGTGATCGACCGGCACGACATTCTCAGGACGTCGATGGTCTGGGAAAACCTCGACGAACCGATGCAAGTGGTGTGGCGACAGGCTCGGCTCAGCGTTGACGAGTTGGACGCGGACCCGAGTGCCGGCGATGCCGTTGCCCGGTTGTATGAGCGTTTCGATGCGCGGCATTACCGACTGGACGTGCGTCAGGCACCCATGTTGCGTCTGGCCATCGCCGAGGACGTCGCCAACCGGCGTTGGGTCGCCATGCTGCTGTTCCACCACATGGTCCTGGACCATACCGGCCTGGAAGTGCTGGAACGTGAAATGCAGGCGCAGTTGCTGGGCAAGGTGCACGAACTGGGGGAGTCGGTGCCTTATCGCAACTATGTGGCTCAGGCGCGCCTGGGTATCGACCAACAGGCGCATGAAGCGTTTTTCCGCGAGATGCTCGGCGATATCGACGAGCCAACGCTGCCGTTCGGCCTGCGGGACGTGCAGGGTGATGGCAATGGCGTGGAAGAGGTGAAGCTGGCCATGGAAGCGGGCCTGTGCCGTCGTCTGCGCGTCCAGGCCCGTCAGTTGGGCGTCAGCGCGGCGAGCCTGATGCATTTGGCCTGGGCGCAAGTCTTGGGCCGTGTCAGCGGTCGCGACGACGTGGTCTTCGGTACCGTGCTGTTGGGCCGCATGCAGGGCGGTGACGGGGCTGATCGGGCCCTGGGCATGTTCATCAACACCCTGCCATTGCGGGTGAGCCTGGGTGGTCAAGGCGTATACGCAGCGGTAAAGGCTACCCACCAGCGACTCACTGGCCTGCTGGGCCATGAGCATGCACCGTTGGCACTGGCCCAGCGGTGCAGTGGTGTGGCTGCGCCAACGCCATTGTTCAGCTCGATGCTCAATTATCGTCATTGCGGGGTCGAGGTGACCGCGCAGGCGCTGACGGCGTGGCAAGGCATCGAGTCGATTGGCGGTGAAGAACGTACCAATTACCCTTTGGCGCTGGCCGTGGATGATGAAGGCGAGGGCTTCAGCCTGGTGGTGCAGGCGCTGGTGGGGACTGGTGCGCGGCGTATTGGCGAATATGTGCAGACTACGCTCGAAGGCCTGGTCAAGGCACTGGAGCAGGCGCCGGATACACCTCTGCATGCCCTCGCGAGCCTGCCGGTGGCCGAACGTCAGCACCTGTTGGAAGCGTTCAATGCCACTGCGGTCGACTACCCGCAAGGCCTGACCTTGCACGGATTGTTCGAGGCGCGGGTCGCGGTTTGCCCGGACGCGGTCGCCGTAGTATCGGGCCAGACGCAACTGAACTACGGGCAACTCAATGAGCGTGCCAACCAGATTGCCCATCGTCTGCTGTCGTTGGGCATTGGCCCGGATGACCGCGTGGCGATCTGCGTGGACCGCAGCCTGGAAATGGTCGCGGGCCTGTTGGGCATTCTCAAGGCCGGCGCGGCGTATGTGCCGCTGGACCCGGATTACCCGCTCGATCGGCTGGCCTACATGCTGGAAAACAGCGCGCCGATGGTGGTGCTGACCCAACGTGCGTTGCAGGCCAGCCTGCCGGCTACGCAGGCGCGGATCCTGCTGCTGGATGAGGCGGAAGGTTTCTCGACGCAGCCGACCCACAATCCCCAGGTCGAGGGTCTGCGGGCCAATCACCTGGCTTATGTCATCTACACCTCAGGCTCCACTGGCATGCCCAAGGGTGTGATGAACGAGCATGGCGCGGTGGTCAACCGCCTGCTGTGGATGCAGGACGAATACGGCTTGAGCGCGGCGGACGCGGTGCTGCAAAAGACCCCGTTCAGCTTCGACGTGTCGGTGTGGGAGTTCTTCTGGCCACTGTTCAGCGGCGCACGGCTGGTGATGGCCCGTCCTGGTGGGCATCGCGATCCGGCGTACCTGCGCGAAGTGATCCAGGCCCAAGGCATCACCACGTTGCATTTCGTGCCGTCGATGCTGGATGTGTTCCTGGCCCATGGCGAGGCGGGCGAGTGCGGTGGCCTGGTGCGGGTGATGTGCAGCGGCGAGGCCTTGCCGGGGCATCTGGTGCGACGCTTCAAGGCGCAACTGCCGCACGCCGGCCTGTACAACCTGTACGGCCCGACCGAAGCGGCGGTGGACGTGACCGCGTGGGACTGCGCGGGTGCAGAGACGCCGGACAGCACGCCCATCGGCAAGCCGATTGCCAACACGCGGATCTACCTGCTCGATGCCCATCAACAACCGGTGCCCCTGGGTGTGGCCGGCGAGATTTACATTGGTGGTGTGCAGGTGGCGCGGGGTTACCTGAACCGTCCGGAACTGACCGTCGAACGTTTCCTGCGCGATCCGTTCAGCGACGCGGCGAACGCCCGGATGTACCGCACTGGCGACCTGGGTCGTTACCTGCCGGACGGCAATATCGATTACCTGGGGCGTAACGATGACCAGGTGAAGATCCGTGGTTTCCGCATCGAGTTGGGCGAGATCGAAGCCAAACTGGCGCAACACGAGGCGGTGAAGGAAACCGTGGTGCTGGCCCGTGAAGACGTACCGGGCGAGAAGCGTCTGGTGGCTTATTTCACCACGCATTCGGTGGATGAGATGGCGGATATCGAAAGCCTGCGCACCCATTTGCAAGGGCAACTGCCGGAATACATGGTGCCGACCGCTTACGTGCGGCTCGCTGCACTGCCGTTGACTCCCAATGGCAAGCTCGATCGCAAGGCGTTGCCGGCACCGGATCATTCAGCGGTGATTGTCCGCGAATACGAGGCGCCACAAGGTGAAGTGGAAACCAGCATTGCCCGGATCTGGGAGGACTTGCTCAAGCTTGAACAAGTCGGTCGTCACGACAATTTCTTTGAGTTGGGCGGGCACTCGCTGTTGGCGGTGAAAATGATCGAACGCATGCGCCAGGTCGACCTGAGCGTCGATGTGCGGGTTTTGTTCGGTCAGCCGACGCTGGCAGCGTTGGCCGCCGCCGTCGGTGGCTACCGGGAAGTCATCGTGCCGGCCAACGATATCCCGGCCGGTTGCACCCGCATCACACCGGACATGCTGCCGCTGGCGGATCTGTCCCAAGAAGAGATCGAGCAGATCGTCGCGGCGGTGCCGGGCGGCGTGAGCAATGTCCAGGACATTTATGCCCTGGCGCCGCTGCAGGAAGGGATCCTCTATCACCACTTGGCCGCCGCCGAAGGCGACCCCTATCTGCAACAGGTGATATTCGCTTTCGACCGTTTCACGCGCCTGGAAGATTTCGCCCACGCGCTGCAAGCCGTCATTGCCCGGCACGATATCCTGCGCACCGCCGTGCTCTGGGAAGGCCTGCCCGAGCCCATGCAGGTGGTCTGGCGTGACGCGCCATTGAGTGTCGAGTCGGTTGAGCTGGATCCGGCCCGGGGTGACATCGCCGCGCAACTGCACCAGCGGTTCGACCCCCGGTTCTACCGCCTGGACATTCGTCAGGCGCCCATGATGCGGTTGGTCTATGGGCAAGACCCGGCGAACCAACGCTGGGTGGGCATGCTGTTGTTTCACCATCTGGTGGACGACGTTACGTCACTGGCGGTGCTGTCCGCGGAAATCGAGGCGCATATGCTCGGCCAGGCGCAGCGGCTGTCGGCGTCGGTGCCGTACCGCAACTTCGTGGCCCAGGCCCGCTTGGGTGTGAGCCGTGAAGCGCACGAAACCTTCTTCCGCGAGATGCTCGGGGACATCGAAGAGCCGACGTTGCCGTTCGATTTGCAGGATGTGCAAGGCGACGGCAGCGGCCTCGAAGAGGTGCGTCAGGAGGTCGAGGCCGCTCTGAGTCGCCGGCTGCGAGCTCAGGCGCGACAGCTTGGGGTGAGCGCGGCGAGCTTGTATCACCTGGTTTGGGCGCAGGTCCTGGGTAAGGTATCGGGCAAGGACGATGTCGTGTTCGGTACGGTGCTGGTGGGGCGGATGCAGGGCGGCGAGGGCGCCGACCGGGCGCTGGGGATGTTCATCAACACCTTGCCGCTGCGAGTGAGTGTCGGGCAAACCGGCGTTCGTGCGGGTGTGAAAGCGACCCACGCTCGCCTGACCGCATTGCTCGGTCATGAACACGCCGCCTTGGCGCTGGCGCAACGCTGCAGCGGCGTAGAGGCGCCGACGCCGTTGTTCAGTGCCTTGCTCAACTACCGCCACACCGGCGCGACAGTGTCGAGCGAGGCATTGTCAGCCTGGAACGGTATCCAGATTCTCAGTGGCGAAGAGCGGACCAACTACCCACTGATGTTGTCGGTGGACGATCAGGGCGAGGCGTTCAGCTTTACCGTCATGACCCCGGCACGCATTGGTGCGCAGCGGCTTTGTGGTTATGTGCAGCACACGCTGGAGAATCTGGTCCGGATGCTGGAGCAGACGCCGGAGGCACCGCTGCATCAGTTGGCGATCCTGCCGGCCTCGGAACGTGAACAACTGCTGGTGACGTTCAACGCCACCGAAGCCGATTATCCGCGGCAGCAGACCATTCATGGGCTGTTCGAGGAGCAGGTGCAGCTTACGCCGGATGCCGTTGCGGTGATTCGCGGCGAGCAACGCCTGAGCTATGGGGAACTGAACGAGCGGGCTAACCGCTTGGCGCATTACCTGCGAAAGCAGGGTGTGAAGCCTGATTCACGGGTGGCGATTTGTGTCGAGCGTGGTATCGACATGGTTGTAGGGCTGCTCGCCATTCTCAAGGCCGGCGGTGGTTATGTGCCGCTGGATCCGGCTTATCCGCTGGACCGGATTGCCTACATGCTGGAAGACAGTGCGCCAGCAGCCGTGTTGGCCCAGGACGCTACAGTCGGGTTGTTGACCGGTGCCTCGATGCCAGTGATCAATCTCGACAGCGGGCTGTGGCAGGACGAATCCGTCCAGAATCCGCAGGTTGCCGAGCTGACGTCCGCACATCTGGCCTACGTGATCTACACCTCTGGTTCGACCGGCCTGCCCAAGGGTGTGATGATCGAACACCGCAACACGGTGAACTTCCTGACCTGGGCGCATCGTTCGTTTGATGCTCAAACCCTGTCGAAAACCCTGTTCTCGACCTCGCTGAACTTCGACCTGGCGGTCTACGAATGCTTCGCGCCGCTGACGTCGGGCGGCAGCATCGACGTGGTCACTAATGTGCTGGAACTGCAACAGGGTGAGCACGACATCACCCTGATCAACACCGTGCCCTCGGCGCTCAAGGCCTTGCTGGAATCCGGTGGATTGGGCGAGGGCGTCGACACGGTCAACGTCGCTGGCGAAGCGCTCAAGCGCAGCCTGGTGGAAACGCTGTTCGAACAGACCCAGGTCAAGCGTCTGTGCAACCTCTATGGCCCTTCGGAAACCACGACTTACTCCAGTTGGGTGTCGATGGCCCGTGAGGACGGTTTCGCTGCACACATCGGCAAACCGGTGGCCAATACCCAGTTCTACTTGCTGGATGAGCACCAACAACCGGTGCCACTGGGCGTGCCGGGCGAAATCTACATCGGCGGTGCCGGGGTCGCTCGCGGGTATCTCAACCGCGATGACCTCACCGCTGAACGCTTCCTCAAGGACCCGTTCAGCACCACGCCAAATGCCCGGATGTACAAGACCGGCGACCTGGGCCGTTACCTGCCGGACGGCAACATCGAATACCTGGGCCGCAACGACGATCAGGTGAAGATCCGTGGTTTCCGCATCGAACTGGGGGAGATCGAAGCCAAGCTCGCTCAGGCTCCAAACATCAAGGAAACCGTGGTCCTGGCCCGCGAAGACGTGCCGGGCGACAAACGCCTGGTGGCCTATTTCACCCAACACTCACCGGATGAAACAGTAGAGATAGAAACCCTGCGCACGCACCTGCAAGCGCAACTGCCGGCTTACATGGTACCTGCCGCCTACGTGCGCCTGGATGCATTGCCGTTGACCCCCAATGGCAAGCTCGACCGCAAGGCGCTACCGACCCCCGACAGCAATGCGTACACCACGCGTCTGTATGAGGCTCCGGTGGGCGATATGGAGGTCAAGCTTGCGGCGTTGTGGGCGGAGTTGCTCAAGGTCGAGCGGGTGGGGCGTCATGACCACTTCTTCGAACTGGGTGGTCACTCGTTGCTCGCCGTGACACTGATCGAACGCATGCGCAAGGACGGCATGGAGGCCGATATCCGTGTGTTGTTCGGCCAGCCCACCCTGGCCCTCGTGGCTGCCGCCGTGGGCGAGGTACGGCATATCGATGTGCCGATGACGAAAATTCCCGCGCTCACGCGCAAACGCAGTATCTGAGTCGGCAGCTTCATCCGAGGGGTGAATGCCCTGTCCCGGGCTTTCCGGGCAGGGCGCTCGCCCCGAATCCTGCGCATCTGTACCTCCTGGCTGAGCGACGTCGGGGCTTGTCCCTGCTTCCCATGACAGACATCACCTACCGAATGCTCTAATTTTTTTTGGCCTGTAAGGGGGCGGTTCGCAAACCGCCTCCTTCGGTTGAACGTGACGATTATCCATCGCTTTGGCCCGTGCGCCGAGGTCGGCCAACCACCGTCCAGGCGCGGCGCCGTACCTGAACAACACGTTTTTATCGTCAACCACTCCGAACTAGAAAAGCAGGTCCTTCGATGCAATTCAGCGAATTGATGACAGCTCTGTCCCAGTACCCGATCCGTCTCCAACAGGACGACGACAACCTTGTGATCCTGGGCGACGACGAAGGACTGGACAACGCGCTGTGGGACAGCCTCATTGTCCATAAGCGCGAACTGCTTGAGCTGGTGGAGAGAAACGGTGGCGACTGGCTGAGCCCGGCATTCCGTATCACGCCAGACATGCTGCCCCTGGCCCGCCTCAGCCAGGAGGCGATCGACCGGATCGTCGACAGCGTTCCTGGCGGTGCGGGCAACGTGCAGGACATTTACCCCCTGGCGCCGTTGCAGGAGGGCATTCTCTATCATCACCTCGCCGCGGAGCAGGGTGATCCCTATGTGTTGCAGGCCTTGTTCGGCGCGGACCGACGCGCACGATTGGATGACTTTACCCAGGCTCTGCAAGGCGTGATCGATCGCCACGACATATTGCGCACTTCGATGGTGTGGGAAGGCTTGGACGAGCCCGTGCAAGTGGTCTGGCACCAGGCCAGATTGTCGCTGGAAGAGATCGTGCTGGACCCTGCCGATGGCGAGATTCTCTGGCAACTGCAGCAACGCTTCGACACTCGGCATCACCGACTGGACGTCGGCCAGGCGCCGCTGATGCGTCTGGTCTGTGCGCAGGATCAAACCCACCAGCGTTGGGTCGCGATCCTGTTGTTCCACCACATGGCGATGGACCATGCGGCGCTGGAGTTGGTGCAGCATGAGATGCAGGCGTTCCTGCTCGGGCAGGCCGACCAGTTACCCGAGCCCGTACCTTATCGCAACTATGTGGCGCAGGTCCGCCTGGGTGTGGGCGGCGATTCCCATGAAGCATTTTTCCGCGAGATGCTGGGCGATGTCGATGAGCCAACGTTGCCGCTGGGGTTTTCCGCAGTGCCCGAAGGCGAATCGGTGGTCGAGGAAGTCCACCTGCCGATCGATGGAGAATTGAGCCGTCGCTTGCGAGCGCAGGCCCGCCAGTTGGGTGTCAGCGCGGCAGCCTTGTATCACTTGGCCTGGGCGCGGGTGGTCGGCGCTGTTTCCGGCCGACAGGACGTGGTGTTCGGCACAGTATTGATGGGCCGGATGCAGGGTGGCGACGGTGCCGACCGCGCACTGGGCATGTTCATCAACACACTGCCGTTGCGGGTGAAACTGGCCGGGCAGGGTGTGCGCGAAGGCGTGAAGGCCACCCACGCGGGCCTGACAGCGTTGCTCGGCCATGAACACGCTTCGTTGGCGTTGGCCCAGCGTTGCAGCGGTGTACCCGCGCCCGCGCCGTTATTCGGTTCGTTGCTCAACTACCGCCACAGCGGCACGGCGCAAGCGCCCACGGTGCAGACGCTGGAGGCGTGGGAGGGTCTGCATTCGCTGGGCGGTGCGGAGGGCACCAACTATCCACTGACCTTATCGGTGGATGATTTGGGCGAAGGCTTCAGTCTCAGCGTGCTGGCCCTGGCCGGGATTGGCGCCCAGCGCATTGCTGGCTATATACGCCAGGCACTGGAAAGTCTGGTCCGCATGCTGGAACAGACGCCGGACCTGCCCTTGCAGCACGTGTCGATCCTGCCAGCCTCGGAACGTGAACAACTGCTGGTGACGTTCAACGCCACCGAAGCCGATTATCCGCGGCAGCAGACCATTCATGGGCTGTTCGAGGAGCAGGTGCAGCGTACGCCGGATGCCGTTGCGGTGATTCGCGGCGAGCAACGCCTGAACTATCGCGAGTTGAATGAACGGGCCAACCGCTTGGCGCATTACCTGCGCAAGCAGGGTGTGAAGCCTGATTCGCGGGTGGCGATTTGTGTCGAACGTGGTATCGACATGGTTGTGGGCCTGCTGGCGATCCTCAAGGCCGGCGGCGGTTATGTGCCGTTGGACCCGACCTATCCGCTGGACCGCATTGTCTACATGCTGGAAGACAGTGCCCCAGCAGCGGTGTTGGCCCAGACCGCGACTGTTGAACTGTTGGCCGACGCCTCGATGCCAGTGATCAATCTCGACAGCGGGCTGTGGCAGGACGAATCCGTCCAGAATCCGCAGGTTGCCGAGCTGACGTCCGCACATCTGGCCTACGTGATCTACACCTCCGGTTCCACCGGTCTGCCCAAGGGTGTGATGATCGAACACCGCAACACGGTGAACTTCCTGACTTGGGCGCGTCGTTCGTTCGACGCCGAGACGCTGTCGAAAACCCTGTTCTCGACCTCGCTGAACTTCGACCTGGCAGTCTACGAATGCTTCGCGCCGCTGACGTCGGGCGGCAGCATCGACGTGGTCACTAATGTGCTGGAACTGCAACAGGGCGAGCACGACATTACCCTGATCAACACCGTGCCGTCGGCGCTCAAGGCCTTGCTGGAGTCCGGGGGACTGGGCGAGGGCGTCGACACGGTCAACGTCGCCGGCGAAGCGCTCAAGCGCAGCCTGGTGGAAACGCTGTTCGAACAGACCCAGGTCAAGCGTCTGTGCAACCTCTACGGCCCTTCGGAAACCACAACCTACTCAAGTTGGGTGTCGATGGCTCGCGAAGACGGGTTTGCCGCACACATCGGCAAACCGGTGGCGAATACCCAGTTCTACTTGCTGGACGAACACCAACAGCCGGTGCCATTGGGCGTGCCGGGTGAAATCTACATCGGTGGTGCCGGGGTGGCGCGGGGTTACCTGAATCGCGATGACCTCACCGCCGAGCGTTTCCTCAAGGATCCGTTCAGCACGGCCCCGAACGCGCGCATGTACAAAACCGGCGACCTGGGCCGTTACCTGCCGGACGGCAACATCGAATACCTGGGCCGCAACGACGACCAGGTCAAGATCCGTGGTTTCCGCATCGAACTCGGCGAGATCGAAGCCAAACTTGCGCGCCACGATGGGCTGAAGGAAACCGTGGTCCTGGCCCGCGAAGACGTGCCGGGCGACAAACGCCTGGTGGCCTATTTCACCCAACACTCACCGGATGAAACAGTAGAAATAGAAACCCTGCGCACGCACCTGCAAGCGCACCTGCCGGCTTACATGGTACCTGCCGCCTACGTGCGCCTGGATGCCTTACCGCTGACCCCCAACGGTAAACTTGATCGAAAGGCGCTACCGGCGCCGGACCTGGATGCCGTCATCACCCGTGGCTACGAAGCCCCGCAAGGCGAAGTCGAAACCGTCCTGGCGCAGATCTGGCAGGACTTGCTCAAGGTCGAGCGTGTGGGCCGTCATGATCATTTCTTCGAACTGGGCGGGCATTCGCTGCTGGCGGTCAGCCTGATCGAACGCATGCGTCAGGCCGGTTTGAGCGCCGATGTGCGCGTACTGTTCAATCAACCGACCCTGGCCGCGCTGGCGGCCGCCGTTGGCAGTGGAAAGGAAGTCAGCGTTCCGGCGAACCTCATTGCGCTGGATTGCGAGCGCATCACCGCCGATCTGTTGCCGCTGGCCAACCTCTCCCAGGAAACCATCGACCGTCTCGTGGCGACGGTGCCGTGCGGGGCGCGCAATGTGCAGGATATCTACCCGCTGGCTCCATTGCAGGAAGGTATCCTCTATCATCACCTAGCTGCCGAGCAGGGCGACCCGTATCTGCTCCAGTCACAGTTTGCCTTCGACAACCAGGAGCGTCTCGAGGCGTTCGTCCAGGCATTGCAGGTCGTCATCGATCGTCATGACATCTTGCGCACCAGCATCGTCTGGGAAGGCCTGGAAGAGCCCATGCAAGTGGTCTGGCGTGAAGCCAGGCTGCACCTCGAAGCGCTCGATCTCGACCCGGCCGCTGGCGATATCGTTGGGCAATTGCGCCAGCGTTTCGACCCGCGCCACCACCGTATCGATGTCGCCCAGGCGCCGCTGATGCGCTTGGCTTACGCAAGGGACGAGGCCAATCATCGCTTGGTCGCGACACTGTTGTTCCATCACATCGCCCTGGACCACACGGCGATGGACGTGGTGCAGCACGAGATGCAAGCGCACCTGCTGGGTGAAGCCGGGCAACTGACCGCAGCGGTGCCCTATCGCAATTACGTAGCCCAGGCACGCTTGGGTGTGAGTCGGGAAGAACATGAGGCGTTCTTTCACGACATGCTCGGCGATATCGACGAGCCGACACTGCCCTTCAATCTGCAGGACGTGCAGGGTGGTGGTCGCGATATTGAAGAGACCACCCAGGCGGTGGATGCCGCCTTGGACCTGCGCTTGCGGGCCCAAGCCCGTCAACTGGGGGTGAGTGCCGCCAGCCTGGTGCACCTGGCGTGGGCGCAAGTGCTGGCCAAGGTGTCCGGCAAGCAGGAGGTGGTGTTCGGTACGGTCCTGATGGGCCGGATGCAGGCTGGCGAGGGCGCCGACCGCGCACTGGGGATGTTCATCAATACCTTGCCGCTGCGCGTGAGCTTGGGCGGCCAAGGTGTCAAGGCTGGTGTCAAGGCGGTCCATGGGCAACTGACGGCCTTGCTCGGGCACGAGCACGCTTCGCTGGCGCTGGCCCAGCGTTGCAGTGGTGTGGCGGCGCCGTTGCCGCTGTTCAGCGCCTTGCTCAACTATCGGCACCGCGCCACGGGCGAGGCGTCGGCTCAGGCATTGCAAGCATGGCGCGGTATCAACGTCCTGGATGGGGAAGACCGTACCAATTATCCGTTGACCTTGAACGTCGATGACCTGGGGACCGGTTTCAACCTGACGGTGCTGGTCGCGCAGCAGATCGGCGCCCAACGGGTTTGCGCTTATATGCACGCAGCGCTGCAAACGCTGGTGCAGGCACTGGAGCAGACGCCACAGGCGGCTCTGTATCGCCTGTCGATCCTGCCGGCCTCGGAACGTGAACAACTGCTGGTGACGTTCAACGCCACCGAAGCCGATTATCCGCGGCAGCAGACCATTCATGGGCTGTTCGAGGAGCAGGTGCAGCGTACGCCGGATGCCGTTGCGGTGATTCGCGGCGAGCAACGCCTGAACTATCGCGAGTTGAATGAACGGGCCAACCGCTTGGCGCATTACCTGCGCAAGCAGGGTGTGAAGCCTGATTCGCGGGTGGCGATTTGTGTCGAACGTGGTATCGACATGGTTGTAGGGCTGCTCGCCATTCTGAAGGCCGGGGGCGGTTATGTGCCGCTCGACCCGGCTTATCCGCAGGACCGCATTGCCTACATGCTCGAAGACAGTGCCCCGGCGGCGATCCTGGTTCAAGGAACCACGCGCCACTTGCTGGGCGAGATGGCGGTACCGGTGGTCGACCTCGACCAGGGCGTCTGGCAGGACGAAGCGGCGCCTAATCCACAGGTGCCGGGCCTGACCTCGTCACACCTGGCCTATGTGATCTACACGTCCGGTTCCACCGGTCTGCCCAAGGGCGTGATGATCGAACACCGCAACACGGTGAACTTCCTGACCTGGGCCCATCGTTCGTTCGATGACGCCACGTTGTCGAAAACCCTGTTTTCCACCTCGCTGAACTTCGACTTGGCCGTTTATGAATGCTTCGCGCCGTTGACGTCGGGCGGCAGCATCGAAGTGGTGACTAATGTGCTGGAACTGCAACAGGGTGAGCACGACATCACCCTGATCAACACCGTGCCCTCGGCGCTCAAGGCCTTGCTGGAATCCGGTGGACTGGGCGAGGGCGTCGACACGGTCAACGTCGCCGGCGAAGCGCTCAAGCGCAGCCTGGTGGAAACGCTGTTCGAACAGACCCAGGTCAAGCGTCTGTGCAACCTCTACGGCCCTTCGGAAACCACGACTTACTCCAGTTGGGTGTCGATGGCTCGCGAAGACGGGTTTGCCGCGCACATTGGCAAGCCGGTGGCGAACACCCAGTTCTACCTGCTCGACGAGCACCAACAGCCGGTGCCATTGGGCGTTCCGGGTGAAATCTACATCGGTGGTGCCGGCGTGGCGCGGGGTTACCTGAATCGCGATGACCTCACCGCCGAGCGTTTCCTCAAGGATCCGTTCAGCACGGCCCCGAACGCGCGCATGTACAAAACCGGCGACCTGGGCCGTTACCTGGCGGACGGCAACATTGAATACCTGGGGCGCAACGACGATCAGGTCAAGATCCGTGGTTTCCGCATCGAACTGGGTGAGATCGAAGCCAAGCTCGCCCAGGCTCCAAACATCAAGGAAACCGTGGTCCTGGCCCGCGAAGACGTGCCGGGCGACAAGCGCCTGGTGGCCTATTTCACCCAACACTCACCGGATGAAACAGTAGAAATAGAAACCCTGCGCACGCACCTGCAAGCGCACCTGCCGGCTTACATGGTACCTGCCGCCTACGTGCGCCTGGATGCCTTACCGCTGACCCCCAACGGTAAACTTGATCGAAAGGCGCTACCGGCGCCGGACCTGGATGCCGTCATCACCCGTGGCTACGAAGCCCCGCAAGGCGAAGTCGAAACCGCCCTGGCGCAGATCTGGCAGGACCTGCTCAAGGTCGAGCGTGTGGGCCGTCATGATCATTTCTTCGAACTGGGCGGGCATTCGCTGTTGGCCGTCAGCTTGATTGGCCGGATGCGCCAGCTCGGCTTGTCGGCGGACGTGCGGGTGCTGTTCAGCCAGCCAACGCTCGCGGCGCTGGCGTCGGCGGTTGGCAGTGGCAGCGAGGTTGTGGTGCCGGACAACGGCATTCTGCTGGGCTGTACCCGAATCACGCCATCGATGCTGCCCTTGGTGGTGCTGGACCAGCTAGACATCGACCGCATCGTGGCGACGGTGCCGGGTGGTGCGCGCAACGTGCAGGATATCTACCCGTTGGCACCGTTGCAGGAGGGGATTCTCTATCACCACATCGCTGCGCACACGGGGGATCCCTATGTGTTGCAAGCCACGTTCATCGTCACGGATCGCGAGCGGCTGGAGGCGTTTGCCCAGGCCTTGCAAGGCGTCATCGATCGCCATGACATCCTGCGCACCTCGGTGGTCTGGGAAGGCCTGGACGAGCCGGTGCAGGTGGTCTGGCGCAAAGCGCAACTGGCGGTGGAAGAACTGGCGCTGACCGCCGAGGCGGGCGACATCGCCGGGCAGTTACACGAGCGCTTCGACACCCTGCATTACCGCCTGGACATGCAACAGGCGCCATTGATGCGCATCGCATACGCCCACGATCCTGCCCATCAACGCTGGGTGGCGATGCTGCTGTTCCACCACATGGCCCTCGATCACACGGCGCTGGAAGTGGTGCAGCACGAGATGCAGGCGCACCTGCTGGGCCAGGCCGACCAGTTGGGCGAGGCAGTACCGTTTCGCAATTACGTGGCCCAGGCCCGCCTGGGCGTGAGCCGCGCGGAGCACGAAGGGTTCTTCCGTGACATGTTGAGCGATGTCGACGAGCCGACATTGCCGTTTGGCGTGCTGGACGTTCGCGGCGACGGTAGCGATATCGAAGAAGCCGGACTGAGTCTGCCTGTCGACTTGAGTCGTCGTCTGCGGGCCCAGGCCCGTCAATTGGGCGTGAGCGCCGCGAGCCTGCATCACCTGGCGTGGGCACACGTGCTGGGGCAGGTATCCGGCAAGCAGGACGTTGTCTTTGGCACCGTGCTGATGGGGCGGATGCAGGGCGGCGAGGGCGCCGACCGGGCGCTGGGCATGTTCATCAACACCTTGCCGCTGCGGGTGAGTGTCGGAGCCCAAGGCGTGCGCGACGGGGTGAAAGCCGCACACGCGCGCCTGACCGGTCTTTTGGGGCACGAGCACGCCTCGTTGGCCTTGGCCCAGCGTTGCAGCGCCGTGGCCGCGCCGCTGCCATTGTTCAGCGCGTTGCTCAATTACCGGCACAGCGCCGCGGATGCCGCCTCGAGCGAAGCCTTGGTGGCTTGGGACGGTATTCAACTGCTGAGCAACGAAGAGCGTACCAACTACCCGCTGACCTTGTCGGTGGATGACCTGGGCGAAGATTTCCGCTTGTCGGCGCTGGCGGTGCCGCAGATTGGCGCGCAACGGATGTGTGCTTACATGAGCGTTGCCCTGGAGCATCTGGTCGAGGCGCTGGAACAAGCTCCGCAGACGCCGTTGCACAGCCTGTCGATTCTACCGTCGACCGAGCGTCGGCAATTGCTGGTGGATTTCAACGCCACTACTCGCAGCTATCCCCAGGACAGGACCGTCCATGGCCTGTTCGAAGCCCAGGCCAAGGAACGTCCGCAGGCTATTGCAGCTGTGCACGACGCGTACAGCCTGGGCTACGCCGAGTTGAACCACCGGGCCAATCGCCTGGCGCGCCATTTGGTCGGCCTCGGTGTGCAACCGGGCGATCGAGTGGCGATTGCGTTGGAGCGTTCGATTGAGCTGCTGGTCAGCCAACTGGCGATTCTCAAGTGCGCCGCCGCCTACGTGCCGCTGGACGTCAGCGCGCCGCTGGAGCGTCAGGAGTTCATGGTGCGCGACAGCGGTGCCCGGACGCTTCTGACCCTGAGCACGATGACGGCCCCTGAGGGGATTGCCCGTGTGGATCTGGACACCGTCGTCCTGGATAGCGAGGCGGATCATGACCTGAGGTTGATACAAAGCACCGAATCGGTGGCCTACATCATGTACACCTCCGGTTCCACCGGTACCCCTAAAGGCGTGCTGGTGCCGCACCGGGCGATCAGCCGGTTGGTAATCAATAACGGTTACGCCGACTTCAACACCAAGGACCGCGTCGCCTTTGCCTCCAACCCGGCATTCGACGCCAGTACCCTCGACGTCTGGGCGCCGTTGCTCAACGGCGGTTGCGTGGTGGTGGTCGACCAGGACGTACTGCTGACACAGGAACGTTTTGCGGCGCTGCTGCAAGAGCAATCGGTCAGCGTGCTGTGGATGACCGCCGGCCTGTTCCATCAGTACGCCGCCGGGCTGATGTCAGTGTTCGCCCAGTTGCGCTACCTGATCGTCGGCGGCGATGTGCTCGACCCGGCGGTGATCGGCCGCGTCCTGAAGGAAGGCGCACCGGCTCATCTGCTCAACGGCTACGGCCCGACCGAAGCCACCACCTTCACCACCACCCACGAGATCAAAACCGTGGGCGAGGGTGGAATCCCGATTGGCCGACCGATTGGCAACAGCCGGGTCTATGTGCTGGATGCCAACCGGCAACCCGTGCCCATCGGCGTGGCCGGCGAGTTGTACATCGGTGGCGACGGCGTGGCGAAAGGGTATCTGAATCGCCCTGAACTGACCGCCGAGAAGTTCGTCGCCGATCCGTTCAATGCCGATCCCGGAGCCTTGCTCTACCGCACCGGCGACCTGGCGCGCTGGCGGGCGGACGGTACGGTGGATTACCTGGGGCGTAACGACGACCAGGTGAAAATCCGTGGTTTCCGCATTGAGCTGGGCGAGGTCGAAGCCCGCTTGGGCCAGTGCCCGGGCGTGAAAGACGCGGTGGTGCTGGCGCGGCAAGACGATGCCGGGCCCAAGCGCCTGGTGGGTTATGTGATTGCCGAACCGGGCGTGACCTTGTCGGTTCACGACTTACGGGGGCAATTGTCGAGCGTGCTGGCCGACTACATGCTGCCCAGCGCCTTGGTGGTGCTGCCAGCCTTCCCGCTGACCGCCAACGGTAAGCTGGACCGCCGCGCACTGCCGGCGCCGGATGCCGAGGCCTATGCCTCGCGCGAATATGAAGCGCCGCAGGGTGAGGTGGAGCAGACCCTGGCACAGATCTGGGCCGATGTGCTCAAGGTCGAGAAAGTCGGTCGCCACGATCATTTCTTTGAGCTGGGCGGCCATTCGTTGCTGGCGGTCACGCTGATCGAACGCATGCGCCAGGCCGGCTTGAGCGCCGACGTGCGCGTGCTGTTCAGCCAACCGACCCTGGCGGCGCTGGCGGCGGCCGTTGGTAGCGGTAAGGAGATCCGTGTTCCGGCGAATCGGATCCCGGCAGATTGCGAGCACATCAGCCCGGACATGCTGCCACTGGTCAAGCTGTCCCAGGACGCCATCGACCAGATCGTCGCCACGGTGCCCGGTGGTGCGCGCAACGTGCAGGACATCTACCCGCTGGCACCGTTGCAGGAAGGGATTCTTTATCACCACTTGGCCGCCGAGCAGGGCGACCCCTATGTATTGCAGACGCAATTCGCCTTTGACAACCGTGAACGCCTCGACGCCTTCATCGGGGCGCTGCAAGTGGTGATCGATCGCCACGACATCTTGCGCACCAGCGTGGTCTGGGAAGGGTTGGATGAGCCGGTGCAAGTGGTCTGGCGCGAGGTGGTGCTGGCGCCGCAATGCATTGTTCCAGACGCTTCGGCTGGCGACATCGCGACGCAGCTGGCCAGCCGTTTCGATGCCCGACACTATCGCCTCGACTTGGGCCAGGCGCCGTTGCTGCAATTGGCTTACGCCCGCGATGAGGCCCAGGATCGCTGGGTGGCGATCCTGCTGTTCCATCACATGGCCCTGGACCACACGGCCCTGGATGTGATGCAGCACGAGATGCAAATGCACCTGTTGGGCCAGGACGGCCAGTTGGGCGAAGCGATGCCGTATCGCAACTACGTGGCCCAGGCCCGTCTGGGGGCCAGCGAACAAGAACATGAAGCCTTTTTCCGCGAGATGCTCGGCGATATCGACGAGCCGACGCTGCCCTTTGGTCTGCAGGATGTGCAGGGTGAGGGGCATGGCATCGATGAGGTCCGCCAGCCGGTGGATCTGGCGTTGTCCAGGCGCCTGCGGACACAGGCACGCCACCTGGGTGTGAGTGCCGCCAGCCTGGTGCACCTGGCCTGGGCGCAGGTGCTGGGCAAGGTATCCGGCAAACAAGAGGTGGTGTTCGGTACGGTCCTGCTGGGCCGGATGCAGGGCGGCGACGGTGCCGACCGTGCCCTGGGGATGTTCATCAACACCTTGCCGTTGCGGGTGGATGTGGGCACCCAGGACGTACGCAGCGGCGTCAAGGCCACTCACGGGCGATTGACGGCCTTGCTGGGCCACGAACATGCCTCGCTGGCACTGGCGCAACGGTGCAGTGGCGTGGTCGCGCCGACGCCGCTGTTCAGTGCCTTGCTCAACTACCGCCACAGCGCAGTCCAAGTGACCCAGGACGCCCTGTCGGCCTGGAGCGGGATCAACGCGCTGGGCGGTGATGAGCGGACCAATTATCCGTTGACCCTCAACGTGGATGATATGGGCGACGGCTTCTTCCTCACGGCGATGGTCGATACGTCCATCGGTGCGCAGCGTATTTGCGGTTACATGCAGGTGGCCCTGGAAAACCTGGTCGTGGCCCTCGAGCAGGCACCGCACACTCCGCTGCACGCCTTGGCGATCCTGCCACCGGCCGAGCGTCGGCAGTTGCTGGAAACCTGGAACACGACCGACGCCGTGTATGCCGACGATGCCCTGATCCATCGGCAAGTCGAGGGCTGGGCCGCGTCTCAACCCGACACCGTGGCCGTCGTGCATGAAGACCAGGCATTGACCTACGGTGAGCTCAATGCCCGCGCCAACCAACTGGCCCACAGACTGGTGGCCCAGGGTGTTCGCCCGGATGACCGCGTGGCGATCTGTGTCGAGCGCGGCCTGGACATGATCGTTGGCCTGCTGGGTATCCTGAAAGCCGGTGCGGGCTATGTACCGCTGGACCCGGCTTATCCACCCGAGCGCATCGCCTACATGCTGGATGACAGCAGCCCCGTGGCGTTGGTGACCCAGTCGCAATGGCGCGACAGCCTGCCGGTATTGCCGGTGCCCACCCTTGTGCTCGACCTGGCCGACGCCGGCGAAATGAGCCAGCAACCGCAGCACAACCCCGACGTCCCGGGTCTGGACTCCAGCCACCTGGCCTACGTGATCTATACCTCCGGCTCCACCGGCCTGCCCAAGGGGGTGATGGTCGAGCACCGTAACGTCGCCCGGCTGTTTTCGGCGACCCAGCCGTGGTTCGAATTCGGCCCGCACGACGTGTGGGCGCTGTTCCATTCCTTTGCCTTCGATTTCTCTGTCTGGGAAATCTGGGGCGCATTGACCCATGGCGGCCGCTTGCTGGTGGTGCCGCAATTGGTCAGCCGTTCACCGCAATATTGCTATGCCTTGTTGTGCGAAGCGGGCGTGACCATCCTCAACCAGACGCCGAGTGCCTTCCGCCAACTGATTGCCGCCCAAGGTGAAAGCGACCTGGGACACAGCCTGCGCCAGGTGATTTTTGGCGGCGAAGCGCTGGAGACCGGCATTCTCAAGCCCTGGTATGCCCGCCAAGCTAACGCTCGGACGCAACTGGTCAACATGTACGGCATCACCGAAACCACCGTGCACGTGACGTACCGTCCCCTGACCGCAGCGGACGCGCAATTGACGGGTGTCAGCCCGATCGGCAAACGCATTCCCGATTTGCAGTTGTACGTGCTCGATGCCCAGCGCGAGCCGGTGCCGGTGGGCGTGGTCGGGGAAATGTACGTGGGGGGAGCGGGTGTCAGTCGTGGTTACCTGAACCGTGACGAACTGACCGCCGAGCGTTTCCTCGACAACCCGTTCCGCCCCGAGGCGAACGCGCGGATGTACAAGACCGGTGACCTCGGCCGCTGGTTGGCGGACGGCAGCATTGAATACCTGGGGCGCAACGACGACCAGGTGAAGATCCGCGGTTTCCGTATCGAACTGGGAGAGATCGAGGCGAAGCTGGCTGCCTGCAACGGTGTACGTGAGGCCGTGGTGATGGCCCGCCAGGACGCGCCGGGCGATCAGCGCCTGGTGGCTTATGTGATTGCCGAAGAGGGCGAGCCACCGTCGGCCGCTGAGCTACGTGCTGAGTTGCTGGGTTCGCTGGCCGAATACATGGTGCCCAGCGCGTTCGTGATGCTGACGGCCTTCCCGTTGACCACCAATGGCAAGCTGGATCGCAAGGCCTTGCCAGTACCGGATCAGTCGTCGGTGGTGACCCGCGAATACGAAGCGCCCCAAGGTGAGGTCGAGACGACCATTGCGCGGATCTGGCAAGACCTGTTGCAGGTGGAACGGGTCGGTCGTCATGACCACTTTTTTGAAATGGGCGGGCATTCGTTGTTGGCGGTGAAATTGATCGAGCGCATGCGTCAGGTCGCCCTGGCCGCCGACGTGCGAGTGTTGTTCGGCCAGCCGACGCTGGCGGCCCTGGCCGCGGCGGTGGGCGGCAGCCAGGAAGTCCAGGTGCCGGCTAACCTCATTCCGGACGACTGTTCTCGGATCACTCCAGACCTGTTGCCACTGGCCACACTGAGCCAGGACGAGATCGACCGCGTCGTGGCGACGGTGCCCGGCGGCGTGGGCAATGTGCAGGACATTTACGCCCTGGCACCGCTGCAGGAAGGGATTTTGTACCACCACCTCGCGGCGGCCAAAGGCGATCCTTACCTGCAATACGTGCTGTTTGCTTTCGACAGCCGTGCACATCTGGATACCTTCGCCCAGGCACTGCAGAACGTGGTGTCCAGGCATGACATCTTGCGCACCGCAGTGGTCTGGGAAGGCTTGGACGACCCGGTCCAGGTGGTCTGGCGTGAGGCGCAACTGGAGCTCGAGGAGATAGCACTGGACGCTGAGGCGGGGGATATTGCCCGGCAACTGCGCGAACACTTGGACCCACGGCACTATCGCCTGGACATTCGCCGGGCGCCGATGATGCGTATCGGTTATGCACAAGATGTGACGAACAATCGTTGGGTGGGCATGTTGCTGTTCCACCACATGGTGGATGACGCGACTTCGCTGGGCATGCTCACTGCGGAAATTGGCGCCTACATGGCCGGGAACGGGCAGCAATTGGCGGCATCGGTGCCGTATCGCAACTATGTCGCACAAGCGCGGCTGGGCGTGAGCCGCGAGGACCACGAAGCCTTTTTCCGCGAAATGCTGGGTGATGTGACCGAACCGACGCTGCCCTTCGGTTTGCAGAATGTGCAGGGCGATGGACACGATATCGAGGAGGTCCGCCAGCGGGTCGATGCCCAGCTCAGCCGGCGTCTGCGGGTGCAGGCGCGCCAGCTCGGCGTAAGCGCGGCAAGCTTGTATCACCTGGCCTGGGCGCAGGTGTTGGGCAAGGTGTCGGGCCAGGACGACGTGGTCTTCGGCACAGTGTTGCTGGGGCGCATGCAGGGCGGCGAAGGCGCCGACCGGGCGTTGGGCATGTTCATCAACACCCTGCCGTTGCGTGTCGGCCTGGGGGCGCAAGGCGTACGCGCCGGGGTCAAGGCTACCCATGCACGTTTGACGGCGTTGCTGGGGCACGAGCACGCCTCGCTGGTCCTGGCGCAACGTTGCAGCGGCGTGGCCACGCCGACTCCGTTGTTCAGCGCGTTGCTCAACTATCGCCATCTCGGTACGCAGACGGCTTCCAGCGAAATCATAGCCGCCTGGAACGGTATCCAGACGCTGGAAGGTGAGGAACGCACCAACTATCCGCTGACGTTGTCGGTGGATGACTTGGGCGAAGACTTCAACCTGACGGTCATGGCCCAGGCACCGATTGGCGCCGGGAGGGTTTGCAGCTATGTGAACTGCGCTCTGGAAAACCTGGTGCGGGCCCTGGAGCAATCACCGCTGGCCCCATTGCATGGGTTGGCAATCCTGCCGCCGGCCGAGCGCCGACAGTTGCTCGAAACCTGGAATACGACAGATGCCTTGTACGCCGATGACTCCTTGATCCATGGCCAATTCGAAGTTCGCGCCGCCGCGCAGCCTGATGCGGTGGCGGTGGTGTTCGAAGATCGGACGCTGACCTATGGCGAACTCAACGCCAGGGCGAACCGGGTCGCTCATCGCTTGCTATCGCTAGGTATTCGCCCGGATGATCGGGTCGCGATCTGTGTCGAACGTGGCCTGGACATGATCGTTGGTCTGTTGGGGATCCTGAAATCCGGCGCCGGTTATGTGCCCGTGGATCCGGCCTATCCGGCCGAACGTATTGCCTACCTGTTGCGTGACAGCGCACCCATGGCAGTGTTGGCCCAAGCCGCCACGTACCGTGCAGTGGCTGAAGTTTCGGTACCGGTGCTGGCGCTCGATGACGGCAACTGGCAGGACCAGTCCGATGCCAACCCACAAGTGCCGGGCCTGGACTCCAGCCATCTGGCCTACGTGATCTACACCTCCGGTTCGACCGGATTGCCCAAGGGCGTGATGGTCGAACACCGCAACGTCACCCGGCTGTTTTCGGCGACACAACCGTGGTTCGACTTCGGTCCGCACGACGTGTGGGCGCTGTTCCATTCCTTTGCCTTCGATTTCTCGGTCTGGGAAATCTGGGGCGCACTGACCCATGGCGGCCGCTTGCTGGTGGTGCCGCAATGGGTCAGCCGTTCGCCACAGGACTGCTACGCGCTGTTGTGCGAGGCCGATGTCACGGTGCTGAACCAGACGCCGAGTGCTTTCCGGCAGTTGATCGCGGCCCAGGGCGAAAGCGACCTGAGCCATAGCCTGCGCCAGGTGATTTTCGGCGGCGAGGCACTGGAAACCGGCATTCTCAAGCCGTGGTATGCCCGTGGAATCAATGCCGGAACGCAACTGGTCAACATGTACGGCATCACTGAAACCACGGTGCACGTGACGTACCGTCCCCTGACCGCAGCGGACGCGCAATTGACGGGTATCAGCCCGATCGGCAAACGCATTCCCGATTTGCAGCTGTACGTGCTCGATGCCCAGCGCGAGCCGGTGCCGGTGGGCGTGGTCGGTGAAATGTACGTGGGAGGGGCCGGCGTCAGTCGTGGTTATCTGAACCGCGAGGCATTGACCGCCGAGCGTTTCCTCGACGACCCGTTCAGCACCGCGCCGAACGCCCGCCTGTACCGGACCGGCGACCTCGGTCGCTGGTTGGCGGACGGCAGCATTGAATACCTGGGCCGCAACGACGACCAGGTGAAGATCCGTGGTTTCCGCATCGAACTGGGCGAGATCGAAGCAGCGCTGGCCGCGTGCGAGGGGGTCAGCGAGGCGGTGGTCATTGCCCGCGAAGACGAGTCGGGCGAAAAGCGCCTGGTGGCCTATGTGATTGCCGGCGAAGACGCGCAGTTGTCAGCCGCTGACCTGCGTACCCAGTTGCTGGCTTCGTTGGCCGAATACATGGTGCCTAGCGCCTTTGTGACGCTGGCCGCGTTCCCATTGACCACCAACGGCAAGCTCGACCGCAAGGCGCTGCCGGCACCGGATCAGTCGGCGGTGATCAGTCGTGAATACCAGGCTCCGCAAGGCGAAGTCGAAGTGGCTATCGCGCGGATCTGGCAAGACTTGCTCAAGATCGAGCAGATCGGTCGCCACGATAATTTCTTCGAGCTGGGCGGGCACTCGTTGTTGGCCGTGAAGTTGATCGAGCGCATGCGTCAGGTCGACCTGGCCGCCGATGTGCGGGTGCTGTTCGGCCAGCCGACGCTGGCCGCATTGGCCGCCGCCGTGGGCGGGCACACGGAAGTCGTGGTGCCGGATAACGCCATCCCGGACGGCTGCATGCGCATCACCCCGGACATGTTGCCCCTGGCCGATCTGGGCCAGGCTGCCATCGACCGCATCGTGGCCACGGTGCCGGGCGGCGTGGCCAATGTGCAGGATATCTACGCCCTGGCGCCGTTGCAGGAGGGGATTCTCTACCACCACCTTGCCGCCGAGCAGGGCGACCCCTACGTGCTGCAGGTACTGTTTGGCTTTGACAACCGTGAGCGGCTGCAAGCCTTCGCCCATGCCTTGCAGAGCGTGGTTTCGCGTAACGATATCCTGCGCACCAGCATGGTCTGGCAAGGCCTTGAAGCGCCGGTGCAAGTGGTCTGGCGGCATGCGACCCTGGGCTTTGAGGAGATCGAAGTGGATCCGGCCGGGGGTGACGTGGTGCAGCAACTGCACGAGCGCTTCGATCCGCGTCATTACCGCCTCGATATCGCCCAGGCACCGCTGATGCGCCTGGCCTATGCCCAGGATTTGGCGAATCAGCGTTGGGTCGGCATCCTGTTGTTCCATCACATGGCCCTGGACCATACGGCGCTGGAAGTGGTGGTGCACGAAATGCAGGCCAGCCTGCTGGGGCAGGCCCAGTTGCTTTCGCCAGCGGTACCGTATCGCAACCATGTGGCGCAGGCCCGGCTTGGGGTCAGTCGTGAGCAGCATGAAGCGTTTTTCCGCGACATGCTCGCCGATATCGATGAGCCTACGCTGCCATTCGGCCTGCAGGATGTGCAGGGGGATGGCAGCGGTATCGAAGAACAGCACCTGGATGTGGATGCCGAACTGGCCCAGCGCCTGCGAATGCAGGCCCGTCAGCTCGGGGTGAGCGCGGCAAGCCTGGTGCACCTGGCCTGGGCGCAGGTGGTCGGCCGGGTCTCGGGCCGTGAAGAAGTGGTGTTCGGCACCGTGCTGATGGGGCGGATGCAGGGCGGCGACGGGGCTGATCGGGCCCTGGGGATGTTCATCAATACCTTGCCATTACGCGTCAGCGTCGGTGGCCAAGGCGCCCGGGCAGGTGTCCGGGCGACCCATGGGCGGCTGTCGGCCTTGCTCGGGCATGAACACGCTTCGTTGTCCCTGGCCCAGCGTTGCAGTGGCGTACCGGCCTCGCTGCCGTTGTTCAGTACCTTGTTGAACTATCGACACAGCGCGGCGGAAGCGGTGTCCGACACGGCCATATCGGCCTGGCACGGCATTCAAACCCTGAGCATGGAGGAGCGGACGAACTATCCGTTGTGCCTGAACGTGGACGACCTGGGCGAAGGCTTCCGGCTCACGGCCCAGACCGTGGTCGCAGTGGGTGCCCGGCGTGTCTGTGGGTACATGCACACGGCGCTGGAAAGCCTGGTGATGGCGTTGGAGCACACGCCTGACCTGGCGTTGCGTGAACTGTCGATTGTGCCGGCCACAGAGCGCGAGCAACTGCTGGTGACGTTCAACGCCACCGAGGCAGACTATCCGCGGCAGCAGACGATTCATGGGTTGTTCGAAGAACAGGTGCAGCGTACGCCGGATGCCGTGGCGGTGCGCCATGGCCGACGTCAGCTCAACTACCGCGAGCTCAATGGCCTGGCCAACCGCTTGGCCCATTACCTGCGCAAGCAGGGCGTGCAGCCGGATTCGCGGGTGGCGATCTGCGTCGAACGCGGCATCGACATGGTCGTTGGCTTGCTGGCGATTCTCAAGGCCGGGGGCGGTTATGTGCCGCTCGACCCGGCTTATCCGCAGGACCGCATTGCCTACATGCTCGAAGACAGTGCCCCGGCGGCGATCCTGGTTCAAGGAACCACGCGCCACTTGCTGGGCGAGATGGCGGTACCGGTGGTCGACCTCGACCAGGGCGTCTGGCAGGACGAAGCGGCGCCTAATCCACAGGTGCCGGGCCTGACCTCGTCACACCTGGCCTATGTGATCTACACGTCCGGTTCCACCGGTCTGCCCAAGGGCGTGATGATCGAACACCGCAACACGGTGAACTTCCTGACCTGGGCCCATCGTTCGTTCGATGACGCCACGTTGTCGAAAACCCTGTTTTCCACCTCGCTGAACTTCGACCTGGCCGTTTACGAATGCTTCGCGCCGTTGACTTCAGGCGGCAGCATCGAAGTCGTGACTAATGTGCTGGAACTGCAACAGGGTGAGCACGACATCACCCTGATCAACACCGTGCCCTCGGCGCTCAAGGCCTTGCTGGAGTCCGGGGGACTGGGCGAGGGCGTCGACACGGTCAACGTCGCTGGCGAAGCGCTCAAGCGCAGCCTGGTGGAAACGCTGTTCGAACAGACCCAGGTCAAGCGCCTGTGCAACCTCTACGGCCCTTCGGAAACCACGACCTACTCAAGTTGGGTGTCGATGGCTCGTGAGGACGGGTTTGCGGCACACATTGGCAAGCCGGTGGCGAACACCCAGTTCTACCTGCTGGACGAGCACCAACAACCGGTGCCGCTGGGCGTACCTGGCGAGATCTACATCGGTGGTGCCGGGGTGGCCCGTGGTTATCTCAACCGCGATGACCTCACCGCCGAACGGTTCCTCAAAGACCTGTTCAGCACCACGCCAAATACCCGGATGTACAGGACCGGTGACCTCGGTCGCTACCTGGCGGACGGCAACATCGAATACCTGGGGCGCAACGACGACCAGGTGAAGATCCGTGGTTTCCGCATCGAACTGGGTGAGATCGAAGCCAAACTGGCCCAGCACCCGGCTCTCAAGGAAGCCGTGGTGCAAGCCCGCGAAGACGTCCCGGGTGACAAGCGCCTGGTCGCGTATTTCACCGAACATTCGCCGGGTGACGACATCGATGTCGAAGCCCTGCGTAGTCATCTGCAGATCCGGCTGCCGGCCTATATGGTGCCGTCGGCTTACGTACGCCTCGGCGCACTGCCGCTGACCCCCAACGGTAAGCTCGATCGCAAGGCACTTCCGGCGCCGGACCAGGATTCAGTCATCTCCCGCGGCTACGAAGCCCCACAAGGCGAGATCGAAACCACTCTCTCGCAGATCTGGCAAAACCTGCTGGGCCTGCAACAGGTCGGTCGCCATGACCAGTTCTTCGAGCTGGGTGGCCACTCGTTGTTGGCGATCCAGCTGATTTCCCAGGTGCGCCTGCGCTTGGGCGTTGAACTCAGCCTGGCCGAGCTGTTCGCCCATCCGCAACTCATGGACCTGGCGCAGGCGGTGGCCCACGCCGGGCGCAGCACGTTGCCGGAGATCGTCCAGGTCTCTGGTGAGAAAGACCTGCCGCTGTCGTTCGCCCAGCAGCGCCTGTGGTTCCTGGCGCAGATGGAAGGCGCCAGCGCGGCCTACCACATGCCCGCTGGCCTGCGCCTGCGTGGCATCCTGGATCGCGTGGCCTTGCAGCGGGCGCTGGATCGCATCGTCGCCCGTCACGAGGCGCTGCGTACCACCTTCGTGCAGGAGCAAGGCCAGGAGGCACGGCAGTGCGTCGCGCCTGCCGATATCGGTCTTGCACTGTTCCAGCAGGACCTGTCCGATCAGGACGATGCCGAGGGCCATCTGCAGGTATTGCTGGCAGAGGAAGCCACGAACGCTTTCGACCTGGAGCACGGTCCGTTGATCCGGGGAAGGCTGATCCGCCTCGGCAGCGAGGACCATGTGCTGCTGGTGACCATGCACCACATCGTTTCGGACGGCTGGTCCATCGGCGTGTTGATCAAGGAACTGGCGGCGCTCTATGAAGCGTTCCGTCACGGTCTGGACGATCCGCTGCCGGCGCTGGCGGTGCAGTACAGCGACTACGCCGTCTGGCAACGCCGCTGGTTGAGCGGTGAGGTGCTGCAAACCCAGAGCAGCTACTGGCAGCAAGCCCTGGCCGACGCGCCGGCGCTGCTGATGCTGCCCACCGACCGGGCACGGCCGCCTCAGCAAGACTACACCGGGGCTGCATTGCCAGTGGCCTTCGACGCCGACCTGACGGCAAGCCTCAAGGCGCTGAGCCAGCGCCACGGCGTCACGCTGTACATGACGTTGATGGCCGCCTGGGGCGCACTGTTGAGCCGGCTTTCCGGTCAGGATGAGGTGGTGATCGGTTCGCCGGTGGCCAACCGTACCCGCTCGGAAGTCGAAGGGTTGATCGGTCTCTTCGTCAACACCCTGGCGGTGCGCGTCGATGTTTCGGGGGCGCCGACTGTCGAAACCCTGTTGGCGCGGGTCAAGACTCAGGCTTTGGGTGCCCAGGCGCATCAGGACCTGCCGTTCGAACAGGTGGTGGAAGTGCTCAAGCCGGTGCGCAGCCTGGCCCATACGCCGCTGTTCCAGGCCATGCTGTCATGGCAGACGGTGGACAACACCGAGCTGGTGCTGGGTGACCTGAAACTCGAAGGCCTGGGCGCGGCGAGCACTGTCGCCAAGTTTGATCTGTCCCTGGAGCTGGGCGAGGCCCAAGGGCAGATGTTCGGCGCCCTCGAATACGCCACGGCGCTGTTCGACGAGACCACGGTGCAGCGTTATCTCGGCTACTTCGAGCGCCTGCTGCGAGCGATGGTGGCTGGTGACCAGAGCTTGATCGAACGGGTGGCGTTGCTGGACGAAGCCGAGCGCGAGCATTTGCTGGTGGACCTCAACGCTACCCAGGCCGCATACCCTCGTGGACAGACCATCCATCAGTTGTTCGAAGCGCAGGTCGCGGCTCGTCCAGACGCCATCGCGGTGCTGTTCGAGGGTGAACGGTTGAGCTACGCGGAACTGAACCGCCAGGCCAACCAGCTGGCCCATCACCTGATCGGACTGGGTATTCGCCCGGATGATCGGGTGGCGATCTGTGTCGAACGCGGCGCTGAAATGCTGGTCGGCCTGTTGGCGATTCTCAAGGCCGGCGCTGGTTATGTGCCGCTCGATCCGGCATATCCGGCTGAACGCCTGGCCTACATGCTCGCCGACAGTGCCCCGGTGGCGCTGCTGACCCAAGGTGGGTTGCAAGGTCGTCTGCCGGCATTGACGGTGCCAGTGGTGTTGCTCGATCACGCTGAGCGTGTTCGTAGCGGCATTTGCGTCGGGCGCGACGACAACCCGCTCGTAGCGTCCCTGGGCGTGCGCCACCTGGCCTACGTGATCTACACCTCGGGCTCCACCGGCAACCCCAAAGGGGTGATGATCGAACACCGGGGCCTGGTCAACTACTGCGTCGATGCGGTCCGGCTGTTCGGCCTGACTGCGGCCGACACGGTGCTGCAACAGAACACCCTGAACTTCGACCTGTCGGTGGAGGAAATCTTCCCGGCACTGCTTGCCGGTGCCACCCTGGCGCCGACCCGGCAGCTGTTTGGCAGTGCCCAGCTGCAAAGCAATGGCGATATCCGTCCGACCTTCCTGCACCTGACGGCGGCCCATTGGCATACCCTCGCGGCCGAGTGGCACAACACCCCGGCTCTGGCCCGCGACCTGCTGCGGGACGTGCGGTTGATCAACGTCACTGGGGATGCCTTGTCGACGCAGAAGTTGCAGATGTGGGACGCGATTCGTCCGCCCCATACGCAACTGATCAACACCTATGGCCCGACCGAGGCGACGGTGTCCTGCACCGCCGCGTATATGAAGTACGACGCTGCCTGTGGCAATGCAACGATTGGCACGCCGATGGCCAACACTCGTATTTACCTGCTCGATGGGCATCGCCAGCCGGTGCCGTTCGGCGTCGCGGGGGAAATCTTCATCGGTGGCGAGGGTGTGGCGCGTGGTTACTTGAACCTTGACGCTATCAACGCTGAACGTTTCCTGGCCGATCCTTTCAGCGATCAGCCCGATGCGCGGATGTACAAGACCGGCGACCTGGCCCGTTATCGTGCGGACGGACGCCTTGAGTACCTGGGTCGCAATGACTTCCAGGTCAAGGTCCGTGGGTTCCGTATCGAACTGGGCGAGATCGAGTCCAGGCTGGGCCACTGTGCCGGAGTCAAGGAAGCGGCGGTGATCGTGCGCGAAGACACCCCGGGCGACAAACGCCTGGTGGCCTATGTGGTGCCGCAGGCCGACGCGAGCCTGAACCCAGCGGCCTTGCGCGCGCAGTTGTCGATGCAACTGGCCGAATACATGCTGCCCAGTGCCTTCGTCAGCCTGTCCGCACTGCCGCTGACACCGAACCGCAAGCTCGACCGCCAGGCATTACCGGCGCCCGATGCCGAGGCCTACGCCAGCCGTAGCCAGGAAGCGCCCCAAGGCCAGGCTGAAATCGCCCTGGCGCAAATCTGGCGAACTCTGCTCAAGGTCGAGTCGGTGGGGCGTCATGACCACTTCTTCGAACTGGGTGGCCATTCATTGCTGGTGATGCGCTTGATCGCCCAGGTGCGCGAACAACTGGGTGTGGAGCTGAATCTGAGCGATGTCTTCGCCCAACCGCAGTTAAGCGCGCTGGCCCAGATACTTTCCCAGGCAGCACGCAGCACCCGGCCGGACATTGTGCCGGTGTCCCGTGACCAGGTCCTGCCGTTGTCGTTTGCCCAGCAACGCCTATGGTTCCTGGCGCAACTGGACGGCGGCAGCGCGGCGTATCACATTCCCACCGGCCTGCGTTTGCGGGGTGCGCTGGATATGCCGGCGCTCACTCGCGCACTGGATCGCATCGTGGCCCGTCACGAAGCGCTGCGTACCACCTTTGTGCAGGCGCAGGGGCAGGAGGCACAGCAACGCATTGCCCCGGCTGACATCGGTTTTGCCTTGCAACGACATGTCCTGGCCGGGCGTCCGGATGCCGAGGCCGAGTTGTTGATCATGGCCGAGCAAGAGGCTCGCCAAGCCTTCGACCTGGCCCGTGGTCCACTGGCCCGTGGTCGACTGGTACGTATGGCTGACGACGACCACGTGCTGCTGGTGACCCTGCATCACATCGTCGCCGATGGTTGGTCCGCCGATGTACTGACCCATGAGTTGGGCGTGCTGTACGAGGCGTTCAGCCAGGATCGGGATGACCCGCTGCCGGCCCTGCCAATCCAGTACGCCGACTACGCCCTATGGCAACGGCACTGGCTCACCGGCGAGGTCTTGGAGCAGCAGGAGCGCTACTGGCAGCAAACCCTGGCCGATGTTCCGGCGCTGCTGACGTTGCCGACCGACCGGCCACGCCCCGCACAACAAGATCATGCAGGCAGTGCCGTGGGGATTGCACTGGATGAAAGCCTGACTGAAAACCTCAAGGCGTTGAGCCAGCGCCATGGCGCCACGTTGTTCATGACGGTGATGGCCGCCTGGGCCGCAGTGCTCAGTCGCATGGCCGGGCAGGACGACGTTGTCATCGGCACGCCCGTGGCGAACCGCATGCAATCGGAGGTCGAGGGCCTGATCGGTCTGTTCGTCAACACCCTGGCGCTGCGCGTCGATGTGGCGGCCGACCTGACGGTTCAAGGCTTACTGCAACAGGTGAAGGCCCAGACCTTGGGGGCCCAGGCGCATCAGGACCTGCCGTTCGAGCAAGTGGTGGAAGTGGTCCGGCCCTTGCGCAGCCTGTCCCACAGCCCGGTGTTCCAGGCCATGCTGTCCTGGCAGAACAACGAAAGCACCGGGTTGGAACTGGGCGATATCTCCCTGCAAGGGCTGGGCGTGACCAGCCGCACCGCGAAGTTCGATGTGTTGCTGGACATGGCCCTGATCGATGGGCGCCTGTTCGGTTCGCTGGAATACGCCACGGCGCTGTTCGACCAGGCCACGATGGAACGCTATCTCGGTTACCTCGAATGCGTACTGCGGGCCATGGTTGCCGACGAGCAGGCTATCGTGGCGCAGATCCCACTGCTGGGTGACAACGAGCGCGAGCATCTGCTGGAAGGGTTCAACGCCACCACGGTTGAATATCCGTCAGGCCTGACGCTGCATGGTTTGTTCGAGGCGCGGGTTGCGACGAGTCCGGATGCCGTGGCCGTGGTCTCCGACGAAGAACAACTGAGTTACGCGCAATTGAACCGCCGCGCCAATCAGGTTGCCCACCGACTGCTGGCCCTGGGTATTCGCCCGGACGACCGCGTGGCGATCTGTGTGGATCGCAGCGTGGAGATGGTCGCGGGCCTGTTGGGCATCCTCAAGGCTGGTGCGGCCTATGTGCCGCTCGACCCGGATTACCCACTCGATCGGCTGGCCTACATGCTGGAAAACAGCGCGCCGACGGTGGTGCTGACCCAGCGTGCCTTGCAGGCCAGCCTGCCGGCGACCACTGCCCGAGTCATGCTGTTGGACGCGGCCGACGAGGAAGGCTTCTCGACGCAGCCGACCAGCGATCCGCTGGTGGAGGGCCTGCAGGCCAATCACCTGGCCTATGTGATCTACACCTCGGGTTCGACTGGCCAGCCAAAAGGCGTGATGAACGAGCATGGCGCGGTGGTTAACCGCCTGCTGTGGATGCAGGACGAATACAAACTGACCGCCGCGGACGCGGTGCTGCAAAAGACCCCGTTCAGCTTCGACGTGTCAGTGTGGGAGTTCTTCTGGCCGCTGTTCAGCGGTGCGCGGCTGGTGATGGCCCGCCCCGGCGGGCATCGCGAACCGGCGTACCTGCGCGAAGTGATCCAGGCCCAAGGCATCACCACGCTACACTTCGTGCCGTCGATGCTGGATGTGTTCCTGGCCCATGGCGAGGCGGACGAGTGCGCGAGCCTGCTCCGGGTGATGTGCAGCGGCGAGGCCTTGCCGGGGCACTTGGTGCGGCGCTTCAAGGCGCAACTACCGCAGACCGGCTTGTACAACCTGTACGGCCCGACCGAAGCGGCGGTGGACGTGACCGCGTGGGACTGCGCAGGCGCGCAAACCCCGGACAGCACGCCCATTGGCAAGCCGATCGCCAACACGCGGATCTACCTGCTCGATGCCCATCAACAACCGGTGCCCATGGGCGTGGCTGGGGAGATTTATATCGGCGGGGTCCAGGTGGCGCGGGGTTACCTGCACCGTGCGGAACTGACCGCCGAGCGTTTCCTCAAAGACCCGTTCAGCACGGCCCCGAACGCGCGTATGTACAAAACCGGCGACCTGGGACGCTATTTGCCGGACGGCAACGTCGACTACCTGGGGCGTAACGATGACCAGGTGAAGATCCGCGGTTTCCGCATCGAGTTGGGCGAGATCGAAGCCCGACTGGCGCAATACGCGGGTATCAAGGAAACCGTGGTGCTGGCCCGTGAAGAGGCGTCAGGCGAGAAGCGCCTGGTGGCTTATTTCACCACGCATGCTGTCGAGGCCGCTGCCGATATCGAAGCCCTGCGCGCCCATCTGCAAGGGCAACTGCCGGAGTACATGGTGCCGAGCGCCTACGTGCGCCTCGACGCCTTGCCGCTGACCCCCAACGGCAAGCTCGACCGCAAGGCCTTGCCAGCGCCGGACCTGGCTTCGGTTATCACCCGGGATTACGAGGCACCGCAAGGTACGGTCGAGACAACGTTGGCGCAGCTTTGGGCCGATTTGCTCCAGGTTGAGCGGGTGGGGCGGCATGACCACTTCTTCGAACTGGGCGGTCACTCGTTGTTGGCGGTCACGTTGATCGAACGCATGCGCCAGGTAGGCTTGAGTGCCGATGTCCGCGTACTGTTCGGCCAGCCGACGTTGGCGGCATTGGCGGCGGCAGTGGGCGGTACGACGGAGGTCGTGGTGCCGGACAACGCAATTACCCAGGCTGGCCAACGCATCACGCCGGACATGCTGCCCCTCATCGACCTGTCGCAAGACGAGATCGATCAGATTGCCGCGACGGTGCCCGGCGGCGAGGCAAACGTCCAGGACATCTACGCCCTGGCGCCATTGCAGGAAGGGATCCTGTATCACCACCTGGCTTCGCAGCAGGGCGATCTCTATGTGCAGCAGGCCACGTTCAACTTCAAGGATCGTGGCCGGCTGCAGGCCTTTGTCGACGCTTTGCAAGCTGTCATCGATCGGCACGACATCCTGCGCACCGCCGTGCTTTGGGAAGGACTGCGCGAGCCGGTCCAGGTGGTGCTTCGCCAGGCACGACTGATTCTGCAAGAGTGTGTTTTCGAGCCAAGTGATGACATCACCGCGCAATTGCTCGAACGCTTCAACCCTCGACACTACAGCCTCGATGTACGCCAGGCACCGCTGATGCGCATGGCGTTTGCCCATGACCCGGCCAACCAGCGCTGGATCGCCATGCTGCTGTTCCACCACATGGCCCTCGATCACACGGCGCTGGAGGTGGTGCAGCACGAGATGCAGGCGCATTTGCTGGGCCAGGCCGATCAGTTGGGCGCAGCAGTACCGTTCCGCAATTACGTGGCCCAGGCCCGTTTGGGCATCAGTCGCGAGGAGCATGAAGGGTTCTTCCGCGACATGCTGGGTGATGTGGACGAGCCGACATTGCCGTTCGGCGTGCTGGATGTACATGGCGACGGCAGCGATATCGAAACCGCCGGACTGAACCTTTCTGCCGATCTGAGTCGTCGTTTGCGGGCTCAGGCTCGTCAATTGGGTGTGAGCGCGGCGAGCCTGCATCACTTGGCTTGGGCACACGTGCTGGGGCAGGTGTCCGGCAAACAGAACGTGGTCTTTGGCACCGTGCTGATGGGCCGGATGCAGGGCGGCGAGGGCGCCGACCGGGCGCTGGGTATGTTCATCAACACCTTGCCACTGCGAGTGGATCTCGGTAGCCAAGGTGTGCGTGACGGTGTGAAAGCCACCCACGCTCGCCTCTCCGGCCTGCTCGGCCATGAGCACGCTTCGCTGGCCTTGGCCCAACGTTGCAGCGGAGTGGCCGCGCCGCTGCCGTTGTTCAGTGCCTTGCTCAATTACCGGCACAGCGCAGGCCAGACGGTTTCGAGCGAAGCCCTGAGCGCCTGGGAAGGCATCGAGGCCCTGAGCAGTGAAGAGCGCACCAACTATCCTTTGACCTTGTCGGTGGATGACCTGGGCGAAGGTTTTAGCGTATCGGCACTGGCGCTGCCGCGGATCGGCGCGCAGCGGATGTGTGTCTACATGAACATTGCCCTGGAGCATCTGGTACAGGCGCTGGAACAGGCACCGCAGGCGCCGTTGAGCAGCGTGTCGATCCTGCCGTCCGCCGAACGTCGGCAATTGTTGGTGGACTTCAACGCCACCACGCGTCGGTATCCGCGGGACAGGACCGTTCATGGCCTGTTCGAAGCCCAGGCCAAGGAGCGTCCGCAGGCTATTGCAGCTGTGCACGACGCGTACAGCCTGAGCTACGTCGAGTTGAACCACCGGGCCAATCGCCTGGCGCGCCATTTGGTCGGCCTCGGTGTGCAACCGGGCGATCGAGTGGCGATTGCGCTGGAGCGTTCGATTGAGCTGCTGGTCAGCCAACTGGCGATTCTCAAGTGCGCCGCCGCCTACGTGCCGCTGGACATCAGCGCACCGCTGGAGCGTCAGCAGTTCATGGTCCAGGACAGCGGCGCCCAGATCGTGCTGACGTTGAGCACGGCGCTAGCGCCTGAAGCCTCGCAACGGGTGGACCTGGATACGCTGGCCGTCAATGAAGCCGCCGATAACCTCGACCTGACGCAAAGCACCGAATCGGTGGCCTACATCATGTACACCTCCGGTTCCACCGGCACCCCCAAAGGTGTGCTGGTGCCGCACCGGGCGATCAACCGGCTGGTGATCAATAACGGTTACGCCGACTTCAACGCCGAGGATCGAGTGGCCTTTGCCTCCAACCCGGCATTCGACGCCAGTACCCTCGACGTCTGGGCGCCGTTGCTCAACGGCGGTTGCGTGGTGGTGGTCGACCAGGACGTACTGCTGACACAGGAACGTTTTGCGGCGCTGCTGCAAGAGCAATCGGTCAGCGTGCTGTGGATGACCGCCGGCCTGTTCCATCAGTACGCCGCCGGGCTGATGTCAGTGTTCGCCCAGTTGCGCTACCTGATCGTCGGCGGCGATGTGCTCGACCCGGCGGTGATCGGCCGCGTCCTGAACGAAGGCGCACCGGCTCATCTGCTCAACGGCTACGGCCCGACCGAGGCCACCACGTTCACCACCACCCACGAGATCAAAACCGTGGGCGAGGGTGGAATCCCGATTGGCCGACCGATTGGCAACAGCCGGGTCTATGTGCTGGATGCCAACCGGCAACCCGTGCCCATCAGCGTGGCCGGCGAGTTGTACATCGGTGGCGACGGCGTGGCGAAAGGGTATCTGAATCGCCCTGAACTGACCGCCGAGAAGTTCATCGCCGATCCGTTCAATGCCGATCCCGGAGCCTTGCTCTACCGCACCGGCGACCTGGCGCGCTGGCGGGCGGACGGCACGGTGGATTACCTGGGGCGTAACGACGACCAGGTGAAAATCCGTGGTTTCCGTATCGAATTGGGCGAGATCGAAGCGCGGTTGAATCTGCATGACGAGGTCAAGGAAGCGGTAGTGCTGGTGCGTGAAGACGCCCCGGGCGAGAAACGCCTGGTGGCTTACTTTACCCAGCACGCGGTGGACGCAATGCTGCCGGTCGAAGACTTGCGCGGCTATCTGCAGGCGCAGTTACCGGAATACATGCTGCCCAGCGCCTTCGTGGCGCTGCCAGCCTTCTCGCTGACCGCCAACGGCAAGCTGGATCGTCGGGCATTGCCGGCACCGGATCAGGACGCCTTCGTCAGCCGTGCCTACGAAGCCCCGCAAGGTGAGGTGGAAACCTTGTTGGCGCAGCTCTGGCAAGACTTGCTGGGCCTGCAACGGGTCGGTCGCCATGACAACTTCTTCGAAATGGGCGGGCATTCCCTACTGGCGATCCGCTTGGTGGGGCTGCTGGCGCAGGCCAACCTGACGGTGTCACTGGCCGAGTTGTTCCAGCATGAAAGTGTCGCGTCCATGGCATCGCTGCTGCAGAACCGTACCACCGAGGTCCAAGTGCAGGAGCCGTTCGTGCCGGTGCGCACCACCGGCCAGCAGAATCCGTTGTTCCTGGTGCATGAGTTCAGCGGCCTGGATCTCTACTTTCCGGTGCTGGGCAAGCACATCGATCCGGATATCCCGGTCTATGGCCTGCCCGCCATTGCGTGGGGTGAACCACAGTTGCACACGATGGAGTGCCTGGCTTCGCGGCTGGTGGGCATCATCCGTTCGGTCCAGCCCAAGGGGCCTTATCGCCTGGCGGGCTGGTCATTCGGTGGTGTGCTGGCGTACGAGATCGCCATCCAGCTCATTGGCCTTGACGAAGAGGTCGAGTTCCTCGGCCTGATCGACAGCTACCTGCCTCGGCTGGTGGACCAGGGCAGGGAGCGCTGGTCGCCGGACGAAGCGCACAAACGTCATTTGCTCGACCGTTGCGAGGTGTTCTGGAGGGCTGGAACAGTGGTCGACGGGGACCTCACCCTGGTCCTCACGAAGTTGGCCAGCCTGCAGGTTCAACTGAGTGACTTCGAGTTCGAGGGGCTGGTACAGCGGTGCGCTGAGCAAGGCCTGTTACCGCCGGAACTGGCGGACTACAACGCGGCCCAGCTCTGGCAATACCTGGATCGCGAAGTCGCCCACGGTCATGCGCTGGCTCATTACTCGGTGTATCCGATTTCGGTGCCGGTGCACCTGCTGGTCGCCGAGGAGCGCAAGGACGATGCGCCCGAACATTCCGGCTACCTGGGCTGGGATGCGGTCCTGCCCAAGGCCCAGATCCACTGCGTCAAGGTTCCGGGCAACCATCAGACGATGATGCAGGCGCCCCAGGTCAAGGCATTGGGGCAGGCCATTGACGATGCATTGCGCACCGTCGCTTCGCGCCCGGCGCCTTCCCGGCGCAATAGTTACCAGCCGCTGCTGACGATCCAGGGCGGGCGTGCCGATCGGGCACCGATCTTCTGTGTACCTGGTGCCGGCGACAGCGTGACTGGTTTTATCGGTCTGACCGACGCCTTTGGCCCGGACTGGCCCATCCATGGGTTGCAACCTCGTGGATTGGACGGCAACACCGAGCCTTTCGGTCTCGTGGAAACCGCCGCCCAGGCCTATCTCGAAGCCATCGACAAGGTGCAACCGCAGGGCCCGGTGCATCTGCTCGGCCATTCCTTCGGTGGCTGGATCGTCTTCGAAATGGCGGCCCGCCTGCACGCTCGCGGTCGCAAGGTGGCCTCGTTGACACTGATCGACAGTGAGTCGCCGGGTGGCAACGGGGTGGTGGGTAGGCCTTACACCGCGACGGGAGTCTTGAATCGGTTGATCGAGGCAATGCAGCTGGCTTCCGGCAAGTCCCTGGGTATCGATGCCACGTTCTTCGGTGCCCAGGACGATACCGCGCAGATGCGTTTGCTGCATGCCGGCATGGTCCGTGCCGGCATGCTGCCGCAGCGTTCGGCGGTGGATTCGATGCGCGGTCCGGCGCGGGCCTTTGGCACGGCCCTGCGTACGGTTTATCAACCACAACATCGATACACCGGGCCGGTGCGGCTGGTGTTGGCCAATGATCCAACCCTGGACACAGCCGGTAACAAACGTGAACAGGAACAAATGATCGAAGGATGGCGCAAGCATATCCCTGACCTCAGTATCTGGTACGGTCCGGGTAACCACTTCACGATCCTCAAGGCCCCTCATGTACACAACCTGGCAGCCTGGTGGCAGGACAGCCTTCCCATGCTCGATGAGGAGGCGGCCAGTGATTGTGTCTAGCCGTCCTTCCTTCGCGCGCATCCATGGAACCCGGCGCCTCACTGGCCGGGCCTGAAATCAACGCACTCATGGTTATTTATGGAAAAGTCGAAGTTTCGCAAAATCGCTATCGTGCTTGTACTGGTCGTGGTGGCCGCGCTGATTTTCTACAGTGCGCAGTCGCCGGGCAAACCGCCGGAGTACCTGACTGCCGAGGTCCAACGTACTGACATCGAGAACGCGGTACTGGCGTCCGGGACGCTGCAGGGCGTCAAGCAGGTCGATGTCGGTGCACAAGTGTCGGGCCAACTGAAATCGCTCAAGGTCAAACTGGGCGACAAGGTCAAGAAGGGCCAGTGGCTGGCGGAAATCGACCCTATGCTGGCGCAGAATTCATTGCGCCAGGCCCAGGTCAATGAAGAGAACCTGATGGCTAAGCGGCAGGCCACGGCGGCGCAACTCAAGGACGCCAAGGCCACCTATGATCGTTACAAAAAACTGCAACCGGACGACGCGATCTCCAAGCAGGAGTACGAGACCGCTGAGTCGAACTACAAGGTGGAAGCGGCGAACCTGCTCTCTCTCGATGCGCAGATAAAGGACGCCCGTATCCAGGTGGAAACCGCGCGGGTCAACCTGGCCTACACCCACATCGTCGCGCCGATCGATGGCTATGTCGTGGGGATCGTGACGCAGGAAGGCCAGACCGTGATCGCCGAGCAACTGGCGCCGGTGCTGCTCAAGCTTGCCGACCTGGACACCATGACGGTCAAGGCCCAGGTCTCGGAAGCCGATGTGATTCACATCGTTCCCGGCCAGGAGGTGTATTTCACTATCCTAGGGGAATCGGAAAAGCGCTATTACGCCAAGCTGCGGGGCACCGAGCCGGCGCCACAGAACTTCCTCGAAACCCAGACCGCCGGGGCGCCGAAGCAAAATACGGCAGTGTTCTACAACAGCCTCTTCGACGTGCCGAACCCTGATCATCGCCTGCGTATTTCCATGACGGCCCAGGTCCGTATCGTGTTGGACAAGGCCAAGGATGTATTGACGGTCCCCGTCGCCGCCCTGGGTGCAAAAAACCAGGATGGCAGCTATGTGGTCCGTGTCCTCGATGCCGAAGGCAAGGCCCAGCCGCGCAATGTACAGATGGGCATCAACAACAACGTCCGGGCCGAGATCAAGGATGGCCTGGCGGAAGGTGACAAGGTCGTCATCGGCGAGCCGACCCCAGCCGTGGCGGGAGCCTGACCATGACGCGACCACTGTTGGAACTCGAGGGGATTACCCGCAGTTTCCTCGCGGGTGAAAAGGAGTTCATCGCGCTCAAGAACATCAACCTGACGATCAACGCCGGAGAGGTCGTGGCGATCACCGGCGCTTCCGGCTCCGGCAAATCCACGCTGATGAACGTGCTCGGCTGCCTCGACCATCCGAATTCCGGCAGTTACAAAGTGGACGGACGCGAAACCGGCTCGATGGACGATCACGAGCTGGCGGTGCTGCGGCGTGACCACTTCGGTTTCATTTTCCAGCGTTACCATTTGCTGCCGCACCTCAGTGCCTTGCACAACGTCGAGATGCCGGCCATTTACGCTGGCGCGGCAGAGAAACAACGGCACACGCGCGCCGGAGAGTTGTTGGGACGGCTGGGACTGGTAGGGCACTTGAGCAATCGGCCCAGCCAACTCTCCGGTGGCCAGCAGCAGCGGGTGAGTATCGCCCGGGCCCTGATGAATGGCGGCGAGATCATTCTGGCGGACGAACCCACCGGTGCACTGGATACCACCAGCGGCAAGGAGGTGATGAAGATCCTGCTGGAGCTCAACGCGGCGGGGCATACGGTCATCATCGTGACCCATGATGAGAAAGTGGCGGCCCACGCCCAGCGCATCATCGAGATCCGCGACGGCGAGATCGTCAGTGATCGTCCCAATCCGCAGGGGCCGCTGCAAGATCTGCCGGAACAAAACGTGCGTCCGGCCAAGGTCAAGCCCACCAACGGTCTGCTTGCCCGTTTCGGACTGTTCAGCGAAGCGTTCAACATGGCCTGGGTGGCGTTGATCTCGCACCGGATGCGAACCCTGCTGACCATGTTGGGCATCATTATTGGCATCACCTCCGTGGTGTCGATCGTGGCCATCGGTGAGGGGGTCAAGCAATATGTCCTGAAAGACATCGAGGCGATCGGCAGCAATACGATCGAGATCATGCCTGGGGCCGATTGGGGGGACAGTCGTTCGACCGCCATCGAGACGCTGGTGTTGTCCGACGTGACCGCCCTGAGCGACCAATATTACATCGACAGCGCCACCCCCAACCTGGGGCGCAACCTGTTGTTGCGTTATGAAAACATCGACGTCAATGCGACCGTCAACGGTGTGAGCGCCAGCTATTTCCAGGTTCGCGGGATCAAGATCGGCTCGGGTGTGGCGTTCGGCAAGGACGATGGCCGCCGGCAGTCGCAAGTGGTGGTGATCGACCACAACACGAGCAAACGACTGTTTGGCTTACACACAGACCCACTGGGCAAGGTGATTCTGGTCGACAACTTGCCTTGCACGGTCATCGGCGTGACCGAAGACCGCAAAAGTGTGTTCAACACCAGCAAGAACCTGAATATCTGGATGCCCTATGAAACCGCAGCCGGTCGGTTACTGGGCCAGCGTTTCCTGGACAGCGTCACGGTGCGGATCAAGGACGGGCAACCAAGCAAGTTAGTGGAAGACAGCGTGGTCAAGCTCCTGGAGCAGCGCCATGGGACCAAGGACTTTTTCACCTACAACCTCGACAGCGTGATGCAAACGGTGCAGAAGACCAGCCAGTCGTTGGCGCTGCTGCTCTCGTTGATTGCGATCATTTCGCTGGTGGTGGGGGGCATCGGGGTGATGAACATCATGCTCGTCTCGGTGACCGAACGTACCCGTGAGATCGGTATCCGCATGGCCGTCGGCGCACGCCAGTCCGACATACGCCAGCAGTTCCTGGTGGAGGCGGTGATGGTGTGCCTGATGGGGGGCACGATTGGCATCGCCTTGTCGTTCGGGATCGGTTACGTCTTTTCGATCTTCGTCAAGGAATGGCAAATGGTGTTCTCGGTGGGGTCGATTGTCACCGCGGTCGTCTGTTCGACTCTCATCGGGATCGTGTTTGGTTTCGTGCCCGCGCGCAATGCCGCGCGGCTCGATCCGATCAACGCGTTAGCGCGTGATTGAGCTGACCTGCATGGCTTGAACCAGGAGCATGCCCCTGTGGCGAGAGCATGGCGCCCTCGCCACAAAGGCCTGTGCCAGGCCTCTTATACCGCTATTCGGGCCGCATGGGAGCGCGGCTCGCCGACTTTCCTCACCGCGTGTTCGAAACGCTCCAATACCATGCCGACCTCGGCCTCGGTGATGGTCAGGGGCGGCAGGAACCTGAGCACCGCGCCATGGCGTCCACCGGTCTCCATCATCAACCCGTTGTCGAAGCAGTTGAGCTTGATGGCGTGGGCACGGACACCGTCAGCCTGGCCGGCGCGCTGGTTGCTGCCTGGCTGGGTGATTTCCACGCCGATCATCAAGCCGCGACCGCGGATATCGCCGATACATGGAAAGCGTTGGGCGATTTGCTCCAGGCCGCTCTCCAATTTCTGGCCCATCCGGGCGGCATGGGCGACGAGATTGTCTTTGCGGATTTGCTGCATGGTTGCAGCACCGGCGACCATCGCCACTTGATTGCCACGGAAAGTCCCCGCGTGCATGCCGGGGCCCCAGGTGTCCAGGTAATCGGCATACACGATCACCGCCAGCGGATAGCCACCGCCAATGGCTTTTGACAGCACCAGGATGTCGGGGACGATGCCTGCGTGTTCAATGGCGAACGTGCTGCCGGTGCGGCCGAGGCCGGTCTGGACCTCATCGACGATCAGCAAGATGTCCTGTTCCAGGGTGATTTCCCGCAGGGCGCGCAGCCAGTTGGCCGAGGCCGGGATGCAACCGCCTTCGCCTTGTACCACCTCGACGATAACCGCCGCCGGCTTGGCAACGCCGCCTTCGGGGTCCGACAGGACGGTGCGGATGTAGTCGATGGACAGTTGGTCGGTGTGCTCGCCATCGGTGCCGAACGGGCAGCGAAACCGGTAGGGGAATGGCAGAAAGTGCGTGCCTTGGGCAATCAGGCCATCACCGCTCTTGGGAGACAGCTTGCCCATCGCCGACAGTGCACCGGCCGTCATCCCGTGGTAACCACCGTGGAAGGCCATCAATGGCGAGCGCTTGGTGTAGTGGCGCGCCAACTTGATGGCTGCCTCGACCGCATCCGAGCCACTGGGGCCACAGAAGAGAATCTTGCTGGTGTCGCGCATTTGCGCCGGGAGCATCGAGAACAGCTCCTGCACAAACGCGTGTTTGGCTGGCGTGGCCAGGTCCAGTGCCTGCTGCAGGTGGTCGCTGTCGAGGAAACGCATCACCGCATCCCGGACTTCGGGCGGATTGTGACCGAGGGCCAGGGTCCCGGCGTTCGACAGGCAATCGAGGAACTCCTGGCCGCTGGCGTCCTTGATGCGCATGCCTTTGCCGCTGACGAACATTCGCTGGAAAGTCTGCGCATAGGTGCGTGCGTTTGACTCGACGTTTTCGAGGTAATTGAGTGCTTCCATATTCGATCATCCATTGGCTATGGAAAGTGAACCGAGCGAGGCTGTCATTCGTGCTCGACAGCGGGGGCGGTCTGTACTTGGCAGGTCCGGGTCATTTCAACAGGCCCCCGTCTTTACCGCGAGTTTTCTTGCCGGCACCTGTCCCCGTTTTCCACGCCAGACACCCAATCCGGCACAGGGTTAAATGACTGCCACACGAGCCTCATCAAGCCATCGTCAATAATCTGCCCACTTCCAGAGCTATGCCGGTGCCGGGTGCCTCGCTTTTCTTCACCTTGTCACCTCATAGAGAACCCTATGCATGTCCTCAAGCCTGCAGAAAACGTATTGCTGGTGACACTGTGTGCGGTGGCCTTGAGTGGCTGCATGTTGGGCCCTGACTATCGACTGCCGGACGTCCCGGTGGCGGCCAAATGGCAAGCGCCGCTGCCCCATGGTGCGTCGGTGGTAGCGTTGGCCGACTGGTGGCAGCAGTTCGACGACCCGGCGTTGGCCGAACTGTTGCGCCTGGCCGAAGCCGATAGCCCGTCCATGGACCAGGCCTGGGCCAATATCTCGTTGGCCCGGGCTACCGCTGCCAGTGACGCTGCGGACGCCTTGCCGAAAATCGACGGCAGATTGTCCGGTGGCCGTGGCGGGCAACAGACCGGTTCTGAACGCCTGGGTGGGTCGGGCTCTTCGGCGACAATGGATGCGGCCTGGGAACTCGATCTGTTCGGCAAGTTGCGCCGCAACAATGAAGCGGCAAAGTCCCGTGTCCAGGCGCGGGTGGATGATTGGCATGACGCGCGGGTTTCGCTGGCGGCCCAGGTCGGCGACTACTACGTGCAATACCGTGGTTGCCAGAAGCTGGTGCTGGCTTATGGGGACCAGGCCCAGTCACAACAGGACACCGCGCGTATCACTCGCCAGTCGTTCGGGGCGGGCTTCACGTCCTCCGCTGACGCGGCCCTGGCCGATGCCAGCGCTGCCAGCAGCGTCGCGACCCTGGTCCAGCAACAGAGTGAATGCCAGGTGCTGCTCAAAAGCCTGGTGGCGCTGACCGGCAGTGATGAAGGACGACTGCTGGAGGTGCTCGGCCACACCCCGGCGCAGTTGCCTCAACCGGCTGAGCTTGATGTGCAGCAGATACCCGCCGATCTCGTGCGTCAGCGCCCGGACCTCGGCTCCAGTGAGCGCGAGTTGGCTGCGGCCAGCGCCGAGATCGGCGTGGCCCAGGCGGATCGATTGCCGAGCCTGAGTCTTTCCGGGACATTTTCCGTGGGCACCATGGTCGGTCAGCGCAACCGTTCCTGGTCGCTGGGCCCGGTGTTGTCGATTCCGCTGTTCGATGGTGGCAAGCGCCGCGCGGCGGTCGACGGTGCCAAGGCTTCTTATGACGCGGCACTCGCGGTCTATCGCCAGACGCTGCGCACCAGCGTGATGGAAGTGGAGCAGGCGCTGGTACGCCTCGATTCGGCACGTCGCCGGGAGTTGGATGTGGAACGCTCCACGGCCGGGTTTCGTGAGTCTTTCGAGGCCATCGACCGCAATTGGCAAGCCGGCAATGTCAGCTTGCTGGACCGGGAAACCGCACGCCGCCAGGCGCTGACCGCCGAGATTGAATTGATCACCCTGCAGCAGAATCAAGTGCGCTACTGGATCGCCCTGTACAAGGCGCTGGGGGGCGGCTGGCAAGCCAGTCAACCATTGGCGCGGAGCCGGGCATTGAGTGGAGAGGGCGCGTGAGGTCGAGGTCAGGCAGATTCGCGTTGGCGATCATAGTATGTGCGCTCGTGGTGGCGTCGATCTATTTTCGCCGCGGCGCCGAACCGGCGGTGGCCGCTCCCGAGGTCAGTAGCTTGAGCGTGGAGGTCGTTCAGGCGCGGCGCCAGATCTGGCCGCAACTGCTGTTTGCCAATGGAGCGCTCGCGCCTTGGCAGGAAGCGGTCATCAATGCCGAGACCAGCAACCTGCGCATTGCCAGCATTGAGGCCGATGTGGGCAGCCGGGTGAAGAAGGGCCAATTGCTGGCCACGCTGGCCTCCGAAACGGTTGTCGCCGAAGAAAGCAAACAGAAGGCACTCGTCGCCCAAGCCGAGGCAAACCTGAAGCAGGCCCGTTCCAATGATCGTCGCGCCCAGGTCGTCGGAGAGGGTGGGGCCTTGTCGGAGCAGCAGCGCGAAGACTATCGAATCAAGGTCGCACTCGCCGAGGCGGATCTGGCCAGCGCCCGCGCCGAATTGCAGAGCACTCGCATCAGGCTCAGGCAGACACGCATCGTGGCGGTGGACGACGGCATCATTTCGGCGCGCACGGCGTTGCTCGGCAAGGTCCTCTCCGCCGGCGACGAGCTGTTTCGCCTGGTGCGCGACGGCCGCATCGAATGGCAGGCCGAACTGGATGCACGCCAGTTGGCCCAGGTTCAGCCTGGCCAGATCGCCCGTATGACATTGCCGGGCGGTCAGAGCGTGGAAGGGCGAGTGCGTCTGGTATCGCCCACCTTGAGCACCAAGACCAGCCGGGCGCTGGTCTACATCTCCTTGCCAAAAGACAGCGCAGCCCAGGCCGGCATGTACGCCAGTGGCCAGATCGAACTGGCGCCTCGCGAGGCCGTCACGGTACCGGACACCGCGGTCATCCTGCGGGATGGACGTTCCTATGTGTTCACGCTCAATGAGGGCATGCGCGTCGTCCAGCGACCGGTGGTGGTCGGCCGACGCTTGCACCAGGCCGTGGAGATCCTCAGCGGCCTCGATGAGCCTGCCCGAATCGTGCGCGCCGGCGGCGCGTTCCTCAACGATGGCGCGAGTGTGACCCTCGTCCAAGCCCAGGTCGCCCAGCCATGAACATCTCAGCCTTGTCGATCCGCTATCCGGTTCCGGCCGTCATGCTGTTCATTCTGCTGACGCTCTTGGGCCTGGCCGGTTTTGGAAAACTCGCCATCCAGGATTTCCCGGACATGGACCTGCCGGTGGTGGTGATCAGCGCCTCGCTCGAAGGCGCGGCCCCGGAGCAACTGGAAACGGAAGTGGCGCGCAAGATCGAGGATAAACTGACGTCCCTGCGCTTGCTCAAGCATGTCACGACGATCATCACCGACGGTGCCGTCACCATCAACGTCAGCTTTGACATCGACAAGGATGGCAACGAGGCCCTGAACGAAGTGCGTAACGCGGTCGACAGCGCCATGCCGCAGCTACCGGCGAACCTGGACACACCATCGGTTTCCCGGCTGACCACCAGTGCCTCCGCGTTGCTCACCTATGTCATCGACTCCGACAATCTGGATGAAGAAGCCTTGTCCTGGTTCGTCGACAATGAACTGAGCAAACAACTGCTGGCGGTGCCGGGGGTGGCACTGATCTCGCGCATGGGGGGCGTCGATCGGGAGGTCCAGGTCAATCTCGATCCGGCCCTGATGGCGGGGCTGGGCATTCGCGTTTCGGATGTAGCCAGCCAACTGCGTGCCATGCAGAAGGACAATTCCGGCGGCCAGGGCAACCTGGGCAGTGGTCAGCAGGCCATGCGGACCTTGGGGGCCATTGACGATCCGGCAGCCCTTGGAGCCATCGACATCCCCAGCGGTGACGGTCGCCTGTTGGCGTTGAGTCAGTTGGCCGACATTCGCGACACCCACGCTGAACGCAGTACCCGGGCGTTTCATGACGGCAGGCCGGTCATCGGCTTTCAGGTCACCCGTTCCCTGGGGTTCTCCGATGTCGGCGTGGCCAATGACGTACGCAAGGCCATGACCACGTTCGTGGAACAGCATCCCAACGTGCGGATCGTTGAAGCCAATGACACGGTCAAGGCCGTCCTCGCCAATTATCACGACTCGATGAACCTGCTGTACGAAGGCATGCTGCTGGCGGTGTTGGTGGTCTGGTGGTTCTTGCGGGACTGGCGCGCCACGCTCATCGTGGCCACGGCGTTACCGCTGTCGATCATCCCCACCTTTGGCGTGATGTACCTGGCCGGGTTTACACTCAATGCGGTTTCGCTGCTGGCCCTGGCGTTGGTCATCGGTGTATTGGTGGACGATGCGATCGTCGAGATCGAGAACATCGCGCGGCATTTGCGCATGGGCAAGACCCCCCGTCAGGCCGCCACCGAGGCGGCGGATGAAATCGGCCTGGCAGTGCTCGCCACGACAGTCACCCTGGTTGCGGTATTCCTGCCCACGGCATTCATGGGTGGCATTGCCGGGAAACTGTTTCGTCAGTTTGGCGTGACGGCTTCGGTGGCGCTGTTGTTTTCACTACTGGTGGCGCGCGTGCTGACGCCAATGATGGCGGCCTATTTTCTCAAGGCAACCCATCAAACCGCCGCCGACGGCCCGTTGATGACCCGCTACCTGGGCTGGATTCACGCCAGCCTGACCCGGCGCAAGACCACGATGTTACTGGCCAGCCTGTGTTTTGTCGGCGCCTTGGCGCTGGTCCCGTTGCTGCCCACCAGCTTCCTTCCCGCGCAGGACACCGGTCGCAGCAAAATAACCTTGGAGCTGCCACCCGGTACGACGTTGGAACAAACCACCGCGATGGCATTGCAGGCCAGCGAAAGATTGCGGGACATACCGGATGTCAAACATGTCTTCAGCTCGGTGGGAACAGCCAGTAGTTCGGGCTCCGGGCCTGGAGATATCACCGGTGCCGGCGATGCCATCCTGACGGTGACGCTGGCGGATCGAGAGGTACGGGATCGCAAGCAGGTGGAGGTCGAAGCACAGATGCGTCAGGTGTTGCGTACCCTGCCAGGGGTTCGCATCAATGTTGGCGGCGATGGCAGCGGAGAGAAACTCAATATTGTCCTGGCCAGTGATGACGGTGATCTGCTGGAACGCACGGCGAGTGCCCTTGAGCCGCAGTTGCGTGAACTGCAAGGGATTGGAAACGTGTCGTCCAGCAGCGCCTTGCAACGCCCGGAAATCCAAATGCGGCCGGATTTCGCCCGAGCGGCGGAACTGGGCATCACCAGTCAGGATATCGCCGACACCTTGCGCATGGCGACCTACGGTGAATATTCCTCGCAACTGGGCAAAATCAATCTGTCCCAGCGCCAGGTGGATGTGCGGGTGCGTATGGATTCGCTGCTACGCGATGACCTGCAGACCATCAGTCAATTGCGGGTGACCGGTCGCGACGGTCAGGTCGCCCTGTCTTCGTTGGGGGAGATCAGCATGGGCAGTGGGCCGGCACAAATCAGTCGCCTGGATCGCCTGCGCAATATCACCCTGTCTATCGAACTCAATGGGCGCAATCTGGGCGAGGTCATGGCCGAAGCCAGCCAACTGCCGGTGATGCGCAATCTTCCAGCCGAAGTGAAACTGGTGCAGCAGGGCGAATTGCAACTGATGACTGAACTGTTCGGCAGTTTCAGCCTGGCCATGGCCATCGGTGTGTTTTGTATCTATTCGGTCCTGGTGTTGTTGTTCCATGACTTCTTGCAGCCAGCCACGATTCTTTCGGCACTCCCGCTTTCCCTGGGGGGGGCGCTGCTAGCCCTGTTGCTGTGCAACTTCAGTTTTTCCCTGCCATCGGTTATCGGTTTGCTGATGTTGATGGGGATCGTGACCAAGAACTCCATTCTGTTGGTGGAGTACGCCATCATGGCCCGCCGCGATTATGGCCTGAGTCGATACGAGGCGTTGGTGGATGCCTGTCACAAGCGCGCCCGCCCGATCCTGATGACCACCATCGCCATGGGCGCGGGGATGTTGCCGACTGCGATGGGGATGGGCGAAGACCCCAGTTTCAGGCAGCCGATGGCTGTGGTGGTGATGGGTGGTTTGCTGACTTCGACGCTGTTGAGCCTGTTGGTGGTACCGGTGATTTTTACTTATGTGGACGATGTGCTGGAGTGGTTGAAACGTCGTACTCGGACAGCAATGGAAGGAAGTGTGGCAGAGGGGAGTTCGAGGGGGTGAGCAGTAATCCCCCAACAAATACTCGATTCGGCGGTGATCGAGCAGTCGTTGGGGGGAGGTTTTATACGGCTTGTTGGATCACGCCATTACCATTCCATTCGACCTGCGCGGGGGTGGCATCCATCGAATGCATCCATCGGATCAGCGAGCGGCGTCCGCCAATCCCCATCTTTATGGCTGCGCGTTTCAGATAACTTTCCACCGTATTGACTTTCAGGTTCAGTTGTTCTGCAAGTTCAGGTGCAGTACGCCCGGCCAGCAGACCAACGCACACTTCCGTTTCACGAGAGGACAAACTCAAGCCAGATAAAAGTAACCGATCGGCGAATCTTTGGCGCAGCGCTTCCATGCCTCCGTTTTCCGAAGTATCCAATGCAAGACCGGGATCTTGCCGAATAGACTCTGCTGGAGCCAGGGCAGCAACGTGCTCTTCGACCATGGGCAATAAAAGGCAGGAAAAATCTTTCAGCAAAGCATGTTCCTGCGCGGAAAATCCTTTGGAAAAAGGTGAGCGGTAGATGGACAGTACATAACGGCGACCATTCTTTCGGGTGGTCAGGTGTAATTGAGTCGTGGTGTTGTGAGAAGGCGTTTTATCCGGACGCTCGCGGGCGAGTAGACAGCGGGAGAAGTTGGGCACTTTTTGCGGCGCTGCATCTTCAAAAAAAATATCGTCGGCCAGGAAAAAAGGCTTTGCTGTATGAGCGTCCATGACAGCGTCGATGCAGGCGTTATCCATGCCGACGCAACCGATGCTGGAGGTGCTCGGCTCAGAAATATTACTTGTGCCTATCCTTTGCTCAGTAATATGTGTTGCATCTACAGGTATTTCCGTGAGTATGAGGTCGTGCAGCATGCGAGGAAAATGGCGGCTGCCTGTACTGGCAATGACTTTGCCAACGTGCGGGAACAATCGTTGTAGGTTCATCCTTTCTCCTAACTCATCCAAGTATCTGATTTATAGCTGAAGCACAGTGTGCATAGATATCTTTGCTGGAATGTTTCGGTTTGGGAGTGTTTGGGGGATTACCTGGGGTTTATCGAGTGAGTCTGACGAACGGCAGGTAATAAGGGGTTGGTGATATACGGTGGCTTTGTGGATGGCGTTTTTCTTGAGGACCTCTTCATAAGTCAGGAGTGTGCATGGCAATGTGCCGTAGATGATTTTTTCACCTTTCGATCCCAATGCAATATTGCGCCGATCAACTGTCCATCCGGAACGCTTGAGTATTTTTTCCATCATGGTGTCAACGACAATTTCATAAGTGCGTACATTTTGTTGTTGGGCAAACTTAATCATTGACAGGAAAAGTGCCGCCGTGCGAATGTCTACATTAGCTTGAGTGAGTTCTCCTGTTGCGAAGTCATCGCTCGAAAGTGCAAATCGCGTGGCTTCCCAGCAATGCTGTAAGTGTGCTCTGGTTTCTTCAGCTGGAAGGATAAAGCTCAAAGGGCCACTCATCAGCGTCGGTTTGCTGGAGGGGCGTAGTCGAACACAGCCGGTTACTTGATCGTTTTGGTGGGTATAGATATAAGTCGCATCGAGGTCGTCGTATTCATCCCACTCGTAATCACTGCCTTGGTAACTTTCAATGTCCCACTTTTTTCTGTCGATGAAAGCGAGTTTGCGAATGGAAAATATTTGTTCGAGGATTTTTGGTGGGATTTTCGAGTAGCCTGCGACGCGGGTGGTGACGCCGGAAAATTGATAGGTGCACGGGGAGTAGTTCATGAGTGCGAGTTCTTGGCTGCAAGGTGAAGCTACTGTTAACTTTGCACTAACGCATTTCAACTGTCCTAAAGTACAGTCTTTGATTTATAGAGTGGATAGCCTAATTAGTCGGCGGCTTTCCGCAGGTGGCTTATAAGTATTAGTGTGGATGTCAGTAGTAAGATTTGTATCATCGTGAATCCAAAAAAGTATAGACATGCAGTAGTGGCGAATGGGGGGTGTTCCAGGGTTATTGTCTTGTACGGGCGTCCATTGCATGCATCGTTTTTTTGACGCACGAAATTAGTGACCCTAACTGTATGATATTTGGTGATTCAAAAAATTGACGTGCTCGGCCCTTAATTTGACGCATGTAATCAGAGAGTCATGGAGTTGTGGCAGCGTTGCTTTCGCGTGCGAACGTGTGCTTGCCTGATGGATGCAATGGCATCGACTAGCGAGTTGAAATAAGTGAGTGGCACATTGATGTTGGTCTAGTGTGATTACTCTACTGGCTGGATGTCTGACCTCGCATGACTAGAGGCGGACGTCATGTGGAAAGATGATGGATTGATCTGACCCTGAAAAATGAGCCGTGCAGGCTCCTCATATGGATGGTGTTATGAATTATATTGCGCTTTCACTGTTGACTGTACTGTTGGTTCCGGGGCCGACGAACTCATTGTTGCTGCAAATCGGTGTAAGCCGAGGGTTCAACGCGCGTTCAATGAGGTTCGTCGCAGCCGAGTGGTTGGCTTACGTCATTCAGATGACCCTATGGGGCGTGTTTATTGATCTGCTGATGACCGAGCATTCCTGGGTGGTGATTGCAACGAAGATTTTTGCCGTATGCTTTTTATTTTATATTTCCTTGAAATTGTGGTTTTCAGTAAAAGACAACACGCCAGGTGCAACCACGGGAATTGCCGTGCCTGATCTGTTCGTGGCGACGCTGACCAATCCCAAAGGGTTGTTTTTTGTTTCCTTCGTTGCGCCCGCAGGCACATTCTTGTCGCTGAATAGCTGGGTGTCATTCATGTTGCTATTTTCGCTGATTATTTTTCCGGTAGGGCTGGTCTGGATTGCGGCAGGAGCTTTTTGCGGGCGGAAATTGCACGCGATTGTATCGGGACGATTGTTAAGTCGAGCGATTTCCTTGGTGATTGGTTTGTTTGCATGCGGCATGTTGTTCAACATTGCCGCGCAGGCCGGATTTGCTTGAGTAGGGGATAAGTTGAACATGGCGTCGGCTCTGTACAGCCGGGCCGATGCTATTCGAGCAGGACAGTCTTGGTGGACGAGCGATGGCGTGACTTTAAACGAGGTTCAAATGCACGGCTTTGAACATCGCCTGCTTGACATTGATACAGTCCAGTTTTTCAGTCATTTGCTTGGCGTGAAACTTTACTGTTCGCTCGGTGATGTTCATGATCAGACCTATCTCCTTGTAATTTTTCCCCAGCACGAGCCAGCGCAGGAATTCAATTTCCCTGGGGGATAGTTTGAGGTTGATCTCATTGCTGTCCTCCGTGGGACGATGCTGATTGGCGATGATGCTGAGGGTTTTTATAATGACCAGATGCGAACGAACGAGGATGGGGAAATCCGGGTCATTTTCTTCGGAAGATAAATGAATGGAGCCGAATGACCTGCCGGGTTCGTGAATTGGAACGGTGAACCCTTGCTTGATGCCATAGGCGGCTGATTGATCAAATAGTTCAGGATTATTGTCTATTTCTTGAGGGATTTCATCCCAGAAAAAAGGGGTGGCGGTAATGGCTGTATTGGCCATGACCGGGTCTGATTTATAGAGTGCGTTCTTGCGGTAAGTTTCAACCCATTCGGCGGGGTAGTTGCTGTGGATAGAGATTTTTGAGTTATTGAAGGGCGTGGGCTCCAGGTGGACATAGGCAAACTTGTTGATTCCCAGTTTCGAGAATGTCCAGGCCAAGAGTTCGGTGTACTCGTCTTCGTTTGCCCCTGAAATATTACTCTCGATCTCTTGAATTAAATTGAATAGATGGCTTGAAGTGGGCTTGAGCATAATGGACGCGCTCGAAATATTGATTTGAGACTATGCAGTGGCCAGACGCTTTATCTTGATAGTCGGCAAGCGGGAACTGCAATTTTTTATAGCGCCGGTATCAACAACCACAAGCGTATTTTGTGGCCGCAGTCAGCATTATGAATGGACTCGGCGTGTTGGGCGGGTAGCCGTTCAGCGGGAGGCGGTGCGAGGAGCGATAGGAATGTCTCGGCTCGCGGTGCAGTTCTGCTTTTCTCGACAAGGTTGCTGTCATTGCGCCTCCTGGCATGGGCAGCCTCAATACCGTTACTCCATGAGGCTGCAGTTAAGTTCGACTACTGAAACGATTAACTGGAGGACAGTATAGACATCTTTTTTGAAACAGCGAAAAACATTAAAAAAAGCTTTACTTTTCAAGCTGCAAAGCTTTTTTCAGGAATGCTGCTGTCCGACTATCATTGCATCTTGCCACTTTCTGCGGGTCGCCGCATATCACCACCTGCCCACCCTGGTTCCCAGCCCCCGGGCCGATATCGATGACCCAATCACTTTGGGCGACTACTCGCATGTCATGTTCCACGACCACCACCGTATGACCGTCCACCACCAGTCGATTCAACTGCAGCAGCAAGCGATCCACGTCCTGGGGGTGCAGCCCGTTAGTCGGTTCATCCAGCACATACAACGTGGCTCCCCGGGCCTTGCGCTGCAGTTCCGTCGCCAGCTTGATCCGCTGCGCCTCACCGCCGGACAGTTCCGTGGCCGGTTGTCCCAGGCGCAAATAACCGAGACCGATATCCTGCAGCACTTGCAATGAACGCCTGGCCGCCGCGTGCTCGGCAAACACCTCGAGTGCCTGGTTCACGGTCAGTTGCAGCACCTGGGAAATGTTCAAGCCCTGCCAGTTCACTTCCAGGGTCTGCGGGTTGTAGCGTGCCCCGTGGCAGGTGGGGCAGGGCGCGTACACGCTGGGCATGAACAGCAATTCCACACTGACGAAACCCTCGCCCTCACACGTCTCGCAGCGCCCCTTGGCGACGTTGAAGGAAAACCGTCCGGCATCGAATCCCAACGCCTGCGCCTGCTCGGTCGCGGCGAACAGTTTGCGCACGTGATCGAACAACCCGGTGTAGGTGGCGAGGTTGGAGCGTGGCGTGCGGCCGATGGGTTTCTGGTCCACCTGCACCAGCCGCTTGATGGCGTCGAGCCCGGCGCTGACGCGACCGCCGCTGGTTTGCGCGGGCTCGTCTTCGAGGCTTTGTTCATCGGGTTCGGCGTTGGGGCTGGCCTGGCCCAGGTGTGCGCCTACCAGGTCCAGCAGGGCCTGACTGACGAGACTGGATTTACCTGAGCCCGAGATGCCGGTTACCGCGGTGAAACAGCCCAGGGGGAACGCGGCGCTCAGGTTGTCGAGGTTGTTGCGGGTGATGCCGTCCAGACGCAACCAATCCTTGGGCTCTCGAGGGCTGCGCGCGGCGGCGCAGTCTTCGGCAAACAGGTAGGTACGGGTCCGTGACTCAGGCACTTGCTCCAGTCCTTTGGGTGGACCGCTGTAGAGGACTTTCCCGCCTTGTTCACCCGCATCCGGGCCGACGTCGATCAGCCAGTCGGCGCGGCGCATGGTGTCCAAGTCGTGTTCAACCACAAACACCGAATTGCCCGCGGCCTTCAGACGCTGCAGGGCGTCGAACAGCGCTTCGCTGTCGGCCGGGTGCAGGCCGGCGGAAGGTTCGTCCAGCACGTAGATCACGCCGAACAGTTGGGAGTTGAGCTGGGTCGCCAGTCGCAGGCGTTGCAGTTCGCCGGAGGACAGCGTGGGCGTGCTGCGCTCCAGGGCCAGGTAGCCAAGGCCGAGGTCGATGAGGGTGACGATCCTCTCCAGCAGTTCAGCGGCGATGCGCTGGGCGGCCAGGCGTTTTTCCAGAGACAGGTTGGGGGTGTGGCGGGCGTCCGGCCCTCCCGCGTGGGGGTTGTCGCCCCTGGCGGCGCGTTGCTCGCGAGCCTCACGGGTTTGCCGGTGGCTGAGGACTTCCCCCGGTTCTTCGGCCTGCTCCAGGTAAACCGGCGCCACGACCTCTTTAAGTACCTTGGCTAGTTCCAGCAAGGGCAGGTGAGACAGTTCGGCGATGTCCAGGCCGGCGAAGGTCACCGTCAACGCTTGGCGCTTGAGCCGCTTGCCCTCGCACACGGGGCAGGGACTGGCACGCATGTATTGCGCCACGCGTTTGCGCATCTGGGCGCTTTGCGAGTGCATGAACGTGTGCAGCAGATAGCGCCGGGCGCCGCTGAAGGTGCCCTGGTAACTTGGCTCGAGCTTGCGTTTTAGGGCGGCGCGGGTCTGGGCCGGCGTGAGGCCGGCATACACGGGAACGGTGGGTGTTTCCTCGGTGAAGAGTATCCAGTCCCGCTGTTTTTTCGGCAGGTCGCGCCAGGGAATGTCGACGTCATACCCCAGGGTCACCAGGATGTCCCGCAGGTTCTGGCCCTGCCAGGCCATGGGCCAGGCTGCCACGGCGCGTTCGCGGATGGTCAGCGACGGGTCGGGCACCATGGAGGCTTCGGTCACTTCATAGACCCGACCCAGGCCGTGACATTCCGTGCAGGCGCCCTGGGGCGTGTTGGGCGAGAAGTCCTCGGCGTAGAGCATCGGTTGGTCGGCCGGGTAGCTGCCGGCGCGGGAGTAGAGCATGCGGATCAGGCTCGACAAGGTGGTGACGCTGCCCACCGAAGAGCGCGCGCTGGGCGTGCCGCGCTGTTGCTGCAAAGCCACTGCCGGCGGCAGGCCGTCGATGCTGTCCACGTCCGGCACACCCACCTGGTCGATCAGGCGCCGCGCATAAGGCGCGACGGATTCGAAATAGCGACGCTGGGCTTCGGCGTAGAGCGTGGAGAAGGCCAGTGATGACTTGCCGGAGCCCGACACGCCGGTGAACACCACCAAGGCATTGCGTGGGATGTCCACGTCGACATTCTTGAGGTTGTGTTCGCGCGCGCCACGCACCCGGACGAAACCAGTGTCTTGTGGCAAGTCAGCGGTTGGAGCAGGGAAGGAGCGTGAGGGCATCGGGTATTCCTTGTGGACGTTGGTGCAACGCATCGGGGCGTTATGGCGGTGGGAGAGTGGACTGGATCACAGCGCCGACAATTATGCGACCGGGTTCAACCGTTCTCGTGCAATAAAAATTCATTCCGGACGCAGGAGTGGAGAAAAGCTGTGCAATTCCCACGGATACGGACCGTTCGGGGTTAAGTTTTTTTCAAGTTGATTTCAATCAAGGGCCGGGCAGGGGGGCGAGCCCTACGATGATCGCCAAGATCCTGTCTTCAAGACCTGGCGTCCATGAACCCTCTTTTTGCGATGCAATACCCACCCCGCTTCTGGCTCCGTGCACTGTTCACTCTTTTGTTCCTATTCGCGGGCTTGGCCCAGGCCAAGGACTACGGTGAGATCCAGCAACAGCGCATCCACCATGTCCTGGATCAGACCGACGCGATCTCCGAGCCCGAAGGGCCCTTCAAGGTGCGCACGCTGTCTGCGGCGGGCAAGGTCCTGGGTTATGTGTTTCAAAGCCTGGATGTCGTGGACATTCCCGCCTATTCAGGTAAGCCGATCAATGTCCAGGTGATCCTCGATCCTGCCGGTGTGATCCTCGATGCCTACGTGCTTGAACACCATGAGCCGATTCTGCTGATCGGCATCGCCGAAGAGAAACTCCACGCGTTCAGTGCGCGCTACAGCGGCATCAAGGTCAACCAGCGGGTGGTGGTGGGGCATTCCAGTGACCCGAATGCGGTAACGGTGGATGCCATCGCGGGGGCCACCGTGACGGCGATGGTGGTCAACGAAGTCATCATGCGTGCCGCCCACGATGTCGCGGTCTCCCTGGGCCTGGTCAAGGGTGACGCGGGGCTGGCCGTGGCGCCGGCCCGTGTGCGCGATGATCTCTATCAACCCGCTGACTGGGCGACCTTGACCGGTAACGGTGCAATACGTCGTTTGCACCTGACCCGCGGCCAAGTAGATGCCTCCTTCAAGGGAACCGAAGCCGAACAGGTCGAAGTCGCCAGCGCCGAGCAGGCAGGCGACACCTTCATCGACCTCTATGTCACCCACCTCAACCCACCCACCATCGGTCGCAACCTGTTGGGTGAGGCGCAATACCGCACGCTGATGAGCGAACTCAAGCCGGGCGAGCAAGCCATCGCCGTGATGGGCAGCGGGCGCTATTCCTTCAAGGGCTCGGGGTATGTGCGCGGCGGTATTTTCGATCGGGTGCTGTTGCGTCAGTTCGGCGATGCCATCAGTTTCCGCGACCTGGATTTCCAGCGTTTGGATGACGTGGCCGCCGAGGACATGCCTGAGTTCGACGAAATGGCGATTTTCATCGTCCGCGCCGCGCACCGTTTCGATCCCGGTTCGCCCTGGAGCCTGGAGTTGCTGGTGCGCCGCCAGACCGGGCCGGTCAGCGGCACCTTCAGCAGCTTCGAGCTGGCCTATCAACTGCCCGAGCCGTATCTGGAGCGGCCATTGCCTAGCGCTGAGCAATTGGCGGCGGCCGAAGAAGCCAGCCGGCCGATGTGGCTGACCCTGTGGTATCAGAAAAACGTCGAAATCTCGGTACTCGGAGTTGCCTTGCTGGTGCTCACGGCAATCCTGTTCTTTCAGGATGCCTTGGCCCGGCGGCCGAAACTGTTGCATTGGGTGCGTCGCGGTTACCTGGTGTTCACCGTGGTGTTTCTCGGTGGCTATGGGTTGGCGCAGCTGTCGGTGGTCAACGTGCTGACCTTCGTCCACGCACTGTTCCAAGGCTTTCGCTGGGAACTGTTCCTCACCGATCCGTTGATTTTCATCCTCTGGGTGTTCACCGCCGCGAGCATTCTGCTCTGGGGCCGCGGGGTGTTCTGCGGCTGGCTGTGTCCGTTCGGCGCGCTGCAGGAGTTGATCAACGAGCTGGCGCGCAAGCTCAAGGTGCCGCAATACGAACTGCCGTTCGCCATCCACGAGCGGCTGTGGGCGATCAAGTACATCATTTTGCTGGTGCTGTTCGGCGTCTCCCTGGAGTCGATGGCCACCGCCGAACGGCTGGCCGAAGTCGAGCCCTTCAAGACCGCCATCACCCTGCGGTTCGACCGTCAGTGGTGGTTCGTGGCGTATGCGGCGGGCCTGCTGCTGGTCAACCTGTTCACCCGCAAAGTCTATTGCCGCTACATCTGTCCGCTGGGGGCCGCCCTGGCGATGCCCACCCGGTTGCGCTTGTTCGACTGGCTCAAGCGCCGCAAGGAGTGTGGCAACCCCTGCCAGTTGTGCGCCAAGGAATGCGAGATCCAGGCGATTCACCCCGATGGCCGGATCAACGCCAACGAATGTCACTACTGCCTCGACTGCCAGATGACTTGGCACAACGAAAACAAATGCCCGCCGCTGATCAACAAGCGCAAGAAGCGCGGCAAGGCGACCGCGACCGAGGCGCAATTGATTCCCGTGGTGCAGGTGAGCCCGGCGCCTTGAGGCACCCGAATGTCCTGTCCCTTGATCCTTTCATTCTTCGTGGAGCACACAGCATGAGCGACAAAAAAACCGAAACCACCGGTACAGCGGAAGAACCCCGGGGTGTCAGCCGACGCAGCTTTCTGGGCACCGGTGCCGTCACCGGCGCGGTACTGGCCGGCGCCACGGCGCTGGGCGCCGGCACGTTCACGCGTGAGTCCTGGGCCGCAGCGGCCAAGGAGGCCAAGTCCAAGGTCCATGTCGGGCCTGGCGAGCTGGATGAATACTATGGCTTCTGGAGCGGCGGCCACCAAGGCGAGGTGCGGGTGCTGGGGGTGCCGTCGATGCGCGAGCTGATGCGCATCCCGGTGTTCAACGTGGACTCGGCCACCGGTTGGGGCCTGACCAACGAAAGCAAGCGCATCCTGGGCGACAGCGCCAAATATCAGAACGGCGACTGCCACCACCCGCACATCTCCATGACTGACGGCAAATACGACGGCAAATACCTGTTCATCAACGACAAGGCCAACTCCCGGGTCGCGCGTATTCGCCTGGACATCATGAAGTGCGACAAGATTCTCACCGTGCCCAACGTGCAGGCGATCCACGGCCTGCGCCTGCAAAAGGTGCCGTACACCAAGTACGTGTTCGCTAACGCCGAGTTCGTGATCCCGCACCCCAACGACGGGCATACCTTCGACCTGCAAGACAAAAACAGCTTCACGATGTTCAACGCCATCGATGCCGAGAAAATGGAAATGGCTTTCCAGGTGATCGTCGACGGTAACCTGGACAACTCCGACGCCGACTACACCGGCAAATACGCTGCCAGCACCTGCTACAACTCGGAGAAGGCCTACGACCTGGGCGGCATGATGCGCAACGAGCGCGATTGGGTGGTGGTGTTCAACATTCCGCGTATCGAAGCCGCGATCAAGGCCGGCAAATTCATTCACCTGGACGGCTCCAAAGTGCCGGTGGTCGATGGCCGCAAGACCGATGGCAAGGACTCCGAGTTCACCCGCTACATCCCCGTGCCGAAGAATCCCCACGGGCTCAATACCTCGTCGGACGGCAAATACTTCATCGCCAACGGCAAGCTGTCGCCCACCGTCTCGATGATCGCCATCGACCGCCTCGATGACCTGTTCGCCGACCGCTTCAAAGACCCTCGCGAAGTGATCGTCGCCGAGCCGGAACTGGGCCTGGGGCCGCTGCACACCACGTTCGACGGACGCGGCAATGCCTACACGACCTTGTTCATCGACAGCCAGGTGGTGAAGTGGAACATGGACGAGGCGATCCGAGCCTACAAGGGTGAGAAGGTCAACTACATCAAGCAGAAACTCGACGTGCAGTACCAGCCCGGCCACAACCATGCCTCCCTGACCGAAACCAGCGAGGCGGACGGCAAATGGCTGGTGGTGTTGTGCAAGTTCTCCAAGGACCGTTTCCTGCCCACCGGTCCGCTGCACCCGGAGAACGATCAACTGATCGACATCTCCGGCGAGGAAATGAAGCTGGTGCACGACGGCCCGGCCTTCGCCGAACCCCACGACTGCATCCTCGCCCGGCGCGACCAGATCAAGACCCAGAAGATCTGGAACCGCAACGACCCGTTCTTCGCCGGCACCGTGGAGTTGGCCAAGAAAGACGGCATCAACCTGGAGACCGACAACAAAGTCATCCGTGACGGCAACAAGGTGCGGGTCTACATGACGTCGATGGCGCCGGCCTATGGCTTGACCGAGTTCACCGTCAAGCAAGGCAACGAGGTGACGGTCACCATCACCAACATCGACCAGATCGAGGACGTTTCCCACGGTTTTGTCATGACCAACCATGGCGCGAGCATGGAGATCAGCCCGCAACAGACCTCATCGATCACCTTCATCGCCGATAAGGCTGGCTTGCATTGGTACTACTGCAGCTGGTTCTGCCATGCCCTGCACATGGAGATGGTCGGGCGCATGCTGGTTGAAAAGGCCTGAGACGGCTTATCAAGGAGGCAGGTTCAATGACTGGGAACACGCAGCAACCTGCGGGCCATGCTCGCCAACCGGTCATTGCGCTGGTGCTTTGTTTGATGTCGGGCGGTGCGCTCGCCGCGCCGCAGCCGATCACCAATCTGCCTTTGCAGGCCGAGGGCGAGCAGCACTGGCGCCTACCTGCCGGGCAATACCAGGGCTCGTTCAGCATCGACCAGCCGATGACGCTCACCTGTGCGCCGGGCGCTGTGTTCCAGGGGCAGGGCGAGGGCAACGGGTTGATCATTCGCGCGCCGAATGTCCGGGTCCAGGGCTGCACGTTCCTGGACTGGGGCCATGACCTGACGGCCATGAATGCGGCGATATTCCTCCAGCCTGGTGCCCAAGGGGCGGTGGTTAGCTCAAACCGGATGCAGGGCCAGGGCTTCGGCATCTGGGTCGATGGCACGCGGGACGTGAGCCTGATCGACAACCGCATCCAGGGCGACCCCAGCCTGCGCTCCCAGGATCGGGGCAATGGCATTCATCTGTATGCCGTGCACGGTGCCCGCGTCATCGGCAACCAGGTGCGCGAAACCCGCGACGGCATCTACATCGACACCTCCAGCGGCAACCTGTTGCAGGGCAATACCCTGGAGGACCTGCGCTATGGCGTGCATTACATGTTCGCCAACGATAACCGCCTGCTGGACAACGTCACCCGGCGTACCCGCACCGGTTATGCCTTGATGCAAAGTCGTCAGCTGACCGTGATCGGCAACCGTTCCGAACAGGACCAGAACTACGGGATCCTGATGAACTACATCACCTATTCCACCCTGCGCGACAACTTCGTCACCGACGTGCGCGACGGGTCTACCGGCGACACCATGATCACCGGCGCGGAGGGCAAGGCCCTGTTCATCTACAACTCGTTGTTCAACCGCATCGAAGGCAATCACTTCGAACGCAGTGCGGTGGGCATCCACCTGACTGCCGGTTCGGAGGACAACCGCATCGCCGGCAACGCCTTCGTCCATAACCAGCGCCAAGTCAAATACGTCGCCACCCGGCTGCAGGAATGGTCGGCGGAGGGGCGCGGCAATTACTGGAGCGACTACCTGGGTTGGGATCGCAACGGTGACGGGGTAGGGGACGTGGCCTATGAGCCCAACGACAACGTTGATCGCCTGCTGTGGCTGTACCCCCAGGTACGGCTGTTGATGAACAGTCCGGGGATCGAACTGCTGCGTTGGGTGCAGCGGGCGTTCCCGGTGATGAAATCCCCTGGGGTCATGGACAGCCATCCGTTGATGGAAACCCCGGTCCATCCCCCATCACGCAACAGTGCGCAGGAGGACGCGTCTTGAACGTCGTCGAGATCGAAGGCGTCAGCCAACACTACGGCGACGTCGCAGTGTTGCGCGGGCTGAACCTGAATTTGGCCCAGGGCGAAGTGCTGGGCCTGTTCGGGCACAACGGTGCGGGCAAGACCACGACCATGAAGTTGATACTCGGCCTGCTGCGGGCCAGCGAAGGCCAGGTGCGTGTCTTCGGTCGAGCGCCCAGCGACTCGAGCGTGCGGCAGATGCTCGGCTACCTGCCGGAGAACGTCATGTTCTACCCGCAGCTGAGTGGGCTGGAAACCCTGCGTCACTTTGCCCGGCTCAAAGGCGCGGCACCGGAACAGGTCGAGCGTTTGTTGGAGGAGGTAGGGCTGGCAGATGCGGCCCGGCGGCGCGTGCGAACCTATTCCAAGGGCATGCGTCAACGCCTTGGCCTGGCGCAAGCCTTGCTCGGCCAGCCGCGTCTGTTGCTGCTGGACGAACCGACCGTGGGCCTGGACCCCATCGCCACCCAGGACCTCTATCAACTGCTTGATCGCCTGCGCTGGCAGGGCACCAGCATCATTCTCTGCTCCCATGTCCTGCCGGGGGTCGAGGCGCACATCAACCGCGCCGCGATCCTGACCCAGGGGCGTCTGTTGGCCTTGGGCAGTCTGGCTCGGTTGCGCGAAGACGCAGGGTTGCCGACCTTGATCCGTGCTTCGGGGCTGGTTCGTTCCGCGCAGTTGCTGCAACGCTGGCGCAGCGAAGGGCATGTCACCCAGGGTTGGGGCGCGGCAGGCTTGCAGGTGTCCGCGCCGGACGGCAGCAAGCTCGTCTTGCTGCGGCAGTTGCTGGCCCAGGACAACCCGACGGATGTCGAGATCAAGCCGCCTTCCCTGGAGGATCTGTACCGCCATTACATGGTCCGCGCGGCGGCCGAGGAGGCCAGCTCATGAACCCGATCTGGAACATGGCCCGCAAGGAATTCAGCGATGGCTTGCGTAATCGCTGGCTGCTGGCGATCAGTCTGCTGTTCGCGGCGCTGGCCATCGGCATCGCCTGGCTCGGCGCGGCGGCCTCTGGCCAATTGGGGTTTACCTCGGTGCCAGCGACGGTGGCGAGCCTGGCCAGCCTGGCGACGTTCCTGATGCCCTTGATCGCCTTGCTCTTGGCCTACGACGCGATCGTCGGCGAAGACGAGAGCGGCACTTTGCTGCTGTTGCTCACCTATCCGTTGGGGCGCGGTCAGTTGCTGCTGGGCAAGTTCGTCGGTCAGGGCCTGATCCTGACCCTGGCGACGCTGATTGGCTTCGGTTGCGCGATGCTGGCCATTGCCCTGTTGGTGGACGATATCGAACTGAGCCTGCTGCTCTGGGCCTTCGGCCGCTTCATGTTGTCCACCACCTTGCTCGGCTGGGGCTTTCTCGGGCTGGCCTATGTGCTGAGCAGCCTCTCGGCGGAAAAGTCCACCGCCGCCGGGCTGGCGCTGGGGGTGTGGTTTTTCTTTGTGCTGGTGTTCGACCTGGTGCTGCTGGCGCTATTGGTGCTTAGCGAAGGCCGGTTCAGCCCGGACCTGTTGCCGTGGTTGCTGCTGTTCAACCCCACGGATGTGTATCGGCTGATCAATCTGTCCGGGTTCGATCCTGCGTCCAGCGGCGCCGCCGTGCTGACCCTGGGCAGCGACCTGCCGGTGTCGGGGCCTTTGCTGTGGGTGTGCCTGTGGCTGTGGGTGGCATTGCCGTTGTGGTTGGCTTATCGGTTGTTCAATCGCCGGTGTCCGTGATTTCTGATGTTTATAAGGGAGCATGCAACGATGAACAGGCTGTATTTCAAGGCGAGCCGTCTCTTGGCCGGGGTGTTGGTGTGCCTGGCGCTGGTGGCGTGTGACAAAGCCCCGCCACCGGTCAGCGAGGCGGCGCTGGCGTTTCACCCCACTGACGAATGCCACGTCTGCGGCATGGTCATCAACGACTTTCCCGGGCCCAAGGGCGCAGCGGTCGGCGCGGGGAACGTCAGGAAGTTCTGCTCGCCGGCGGAGATGCTTGGCTGGTGGTTACAGCCGGAAAACCACCGCGCCGATGTGCAACTGTACGTCCACGACATGGGGCGCAGCCATTGGGATACGCCGGATGATGCTCATCTGATCGATGCCAGGACCGCTTATTTCGTGATCGGCTCCGGGCTCAAGGGCGCCATGGGCGTGGTCCTGGCCTCGTTCTCCGACGCCCAGGCGGCGGAAAAACTCGCCAGGGACACCGGCGGCCGGGTGTTGCGCCTGGACGACATTGACCAGCAGTTGTTGGGGCAGGCAACGGCCATGTCGCCGATGAGTCATTGATGGACTAGTCCTGGAGGGCGGAAGACTCAGATCCCATCAAATGTATCCACTCCGAATCTCCTGTGGGAGAAAGGCGCGAGCCAGCTCTATAACCACCTGGGCGTGGTGAAGAACGAGGCCATTTCCGAGCGGGCCAGTGCCGAGCCGAAGTAGGGGCCTTGCACATGGTCGCAAGCGACGCTGCGCAGTTGGCTGAATTGCCGGGCGTTTTCGATGCCTTCGGCGGTGACCATCAGCCCTACGCTGCGGCTCAATCGGATCATCGCCAGGACGCCTTCCTGGTCATGTTCCAAGCCCAGCTGCGCGAGGATATTGCGATCGAAGCGGATGCCATCGAACGGCTGGTTCAATACTTCGCGAAGGGATGCGATGCTCGTGCCGAACTTGTCGATGTTGATCCGTACGCCGAGATCTTTCAGGGTATGAAGGGTGCGGGCGACGGTCTTATGGTCGGCCAACAGCACCCCTTCGGCCACTTCCAGGGTCAGCCGATGAGGCTCCAGGCCGCTTGCGTCAAGGGCCGTTTGCACCTGGTTGAGCAGAAAGCTGCTGCTGAACCACTTGGGCGAAACCGCGACGGACACGCTGACGGCGGTCGGCCAGGTAGCTGCTTCCTCACAGACGTTGATCAGCATCCAGGTCCCCAGTTCTTCCAACTGGCCTGACGCTTCGGCGACCGGTATGAAGTCGGACCCGCCCAGTTCACCTTTTTCGGGATGATGCCAGAAGGTCTGGGCTTCAAAGCCATGCAGTTGCTCGGCGCTCACGTTGAAGCGCGGTAGATAACGCAGCTCCAGCTGATCCTCCTGCATCGCATCACGTAGTTGTTGCTCGTATCGTCGACGGTCGCGGGCCACATTGCCCATGGCCTCGACATATACGCGCCAGGTATTACGACCAGCCGCCTTGGCCGCATACAAGGCAATATCAGCGTGGCGCAATAATTCATCGGCATGTTCGTCGCCGGGTTGCGACCAGACAACGCCGATGCTCACCCCCAGGTACAGGGTATTACCGTCCAGGTGCATGGGGCGTTGCATGCAATCGATCAAGCGCTCACAGAGTTGATCGAGATCGTGCGCATTGCCCGGGTCGGGCATGACGATGACAAACTCATCACCGCCCAGACGGGCCACCAGATCGGTGTCGCGCACGTTTTGCTGAAGGATATGGGCCACCTCCCTGAGCACCTTGTCCCCCACGGCATGCCCCAGGGAATCGTTGACCGGTTTGAACCGATCCATGTCCAGGTTCAACACCGCCAGCGAGGTACCGTCAGATCGATCCAGGTGCTTGCGCAGGCAATCGAACAGATGGTTTCGGTTGGCCAGGCCGGTCAGCGGGTCGTGCAGGGAAAGATGCTTGATCTGCGCCAGGGCCCGTAGCTCGTCGGTGATATCGGTGGCGGTGCCGCGAAATCCCAACGCGCCGGATTCGATGGCCCGCACCGACAGCTTGCAGGTGCGGATGCGCTGGTTGCGTGCGGTGTACTCGCATAACAGTGGGGCGGATGAGGCGCTGTCGGCGCCGCCGAGCAACCATTGGGCAATCGAAATCGAGCCACCGTGGGGGTGCAGCAGCCGGTAGAGGGGCTTGCCCAACCACTCGGCAGGGCTGAACCCGGTCACTTGTTCGAAGCGATCAGACAGGTAGGTCAGCGTCCCGTTCGAGTCGATCTCCCACAGCCAGTCAGAGGACACTTCGGCAATGTCTTTGAAGCGTTCTTCACTGCGTTCCAAGGCCTTGCGGTGAGCCAGTAAGCTGGTGTACTGGCGCTCCTGTGCGCGGAGCATGGCCAGGGCATGGCGTAACACGGCCAGCGCCAGAAAGGCCAAGACCAGTAATGCCAGGGCCAGCAAGGGCAGCAGGATCCTGCGCAGATCCTGACCCGGCGTCGATGGCCGCCATGCCAGGGCCTCTTGGGTCAAGTTGTCGAGCAGCACCTGGGCGGTATCACTGGGGCCCGGTGTTCTGGCGATATGGGCATCGGGCAGGGCAAAGTCCCGCGCCAGGCCTTGCAGGGCGGCGGAATCGAGGACTTTTACGAACAGCAGCAGGCTGGGCGGGCCGGGGATTTCGGCCACGCTATCGTCCGTGCCGGTGGTGATGGCGGAAGTGGCGACGAACGCGGGCATGCCGTCGTGATGCAACAGTTCGACGACAACTTCATCGCGGTTCTCCGATGCACTGGCTTTTTCCTCCAATGCGCGCAGGTTGCCGGTCAGCCATGTGTCGGCATCGACCTCATCCATCTTGCCATCGATCACCGAATAGACGGTTTTACCTGTCGGGGAAATGACAAACACCGCCTGGTAACCGTAGAGCGAGTAAACGCTGCTGCCGACATTTTCCTGGTCGTAGGCCCACTCTTTGTCCATTTCGACATGCAAATGCCGGTAAGCATCGCTCCACTTGGAATAATCGCTCAGGTCCCGCCCGATGCCCGTGCGGATACCATCAATGGCCCGCTGGGCAAAAAACAGGCTCTGTTCACGGGCGCGCTGGTCCTGGACCTGGGTGATGTTGAGCAACACGGCGATCGCCAATGCGGACATGACAAACAGCAGGAGCATGATGGCCGGGAAGGTACGACGGGTGAAGCTTCGGGTTGGCGAGCCCGGGGAAAGAACGATTGAGTCGTTGCCAGCATCTTCAGTCATAAATAAGTCATCAGCCAAAAGCGATTTCACCCGCACCTGTCCTTTATCGGCTGTAGGGCTGATTAACTTAGTGGTGGTCGTAATTGGTGCACGGGGGCGCGTTGACGTGCAGGTTTTTGGCGTTGTTGATGGTGCGGCTATTTTGATTATTTATTGCTGAAAAGTTTTGATAATTCGTTTTTGTTATCATTTTATTCTTATTTTAAGACATGGTTTGCAATCCTTGAGCAGCCGGCAATCTCTAGAATACGGTGTATTGGATCCAATCTGGTTCGCCTCCCGCGAATCGATCCAGTGGCTGTTGTCCTCAAGGAGACGAACGCATGATGCTCAGCGACCCTTCCCTCAAATACCGCCATTTCTCCACCGTGGACTTGCCTGACCGGCAATGGCCGTCCAAGGTCCAGCGCCAGGCACCGACCTGGTGCAGCGTCGACATGCGCGATGGCAACCAGGCGCTCATCGAGCCGATGAACGCCGAGCGCAAGCGGCGGTTCTTCGAGCTGTTGGTCAAGACCGGCTTCAAGGAGATTGAGGTGGGTTTCCCCGCCGCTTCGCAGACCGATTTCGACTATGTGCGTGAGTTGATCGAGGGCAACAAAATTCCACCGGACGTGACCATCCAGGTCATGACCCAGGCGCGTACGCATTTGATCGAGCGAACCTTCGAAGCGCTGAAGGGCGCCCCGCGGGCCATCGTTCATGTCTACAACGCCACCGCACCGGTGTTCCGTGATGTGGTGTTCGGGGTCGATAAAGCCGGTTGCATCAAGATTGCCACCGATGCAACGCGGGAAATCAAGGCGCTGATGCAGCAGTACCCGCAGACCGAGTGGACGTTCCAGTATTCGCCGGAAACCTTCTGTTTCACCGAGCTGGATTTCGGCCTGGAGATTTGTGAGGCCGTGGCCGCGCAATTCGAGCCCACCCCGCAGAACAAAATGATCCTCAATCTGCCGACCACCGTGGAGGTCTCCACCGCGAACGTGTTTGCCGATCAGATCGAATGGTTCTGCCGTCACTTCAGTCGTTTGGACAGCGTGATCATCAGCGTCCATCCGCACAACGACCGCGGCACCGGTGTCGCCACGGCCGAGCAGGCTTGCCTGGCGGGTGCCCAGCGGATCGAAGGAACGCTGTTTGGCAATGGCGAGCGTACCGGTAACGTCGATATCCTCACGCTGGCAATGAACCTCTACACCAGCGGGATTTCCCCACGGCTGGACTTTTCCGACATCGTGCATGTGCAGCGTGAAGTCGAGTACTGCAACCAGTTGCCGACCCACCCGCGGCATCCCTATGCCGGCGAGCTGGTATTCACGGCGTTTTCCGGTTCGCATCAGGACGCGATCAAGAAAGGCTTTGCCGCCCGCAATGCCCGCCCCGAGGGGTTTTGGGAAGTCCCTTACTTGCCCATCGACCCGGCAGACATGGGGCGCAGCTATGAGGCGGTCATCCGCGTCAACAGCCAGTCCGGCAAGGGCGGCGTGGCCTACCTGCTGGAGCAATACGGCATCGTCCTGCCGCGGCGCCTGCAAATGGAGTTCAGCGGCCTGGTCCAGCAAGTGGCTGACGATACAGGCCGGGAGATCACCAGCGAAATGATCCTGGAGTGTTTTACCGAGCAATACCTCACCGAAGGGATGCCGTACCGGCTCGGTAAACCGCAGGTGGTCAGCGAAGGCGACACGACCTACATCGATGCGCGGCTGGACGGACCACAGGGCCTGGTGCACCTGGCCGGCGAGGGTAACGGCCCGTTGGCGGCCATGGTCGATGCGCTCGCCGCTTGCGGCATCAACCTGGACATTGCCGATTACCACGAGCATGCGACGCGCGACGGAGCTCAATCCGAAGCGATTGCCTACGTCGAGATCCGCTTGGGCAGCCAGTTCATCTTCGGCGCGGCGCGCGATGGCAGCTTCCTGTCGGCGTCCTTGAAGGCCTTGGTGAGTGCCGTCAACCGGGCGACCCGCAGCGGCTTGCTTGGCTCGCTGAAGACCTCAGCGTCGGCCCGGATACACCATTAAAATGCAAACCCTGTGGCAGCAAGCGCCCTCGCCACGGGGTATTTGCCTGGCGATCACTCCGCCAACAACACCGCCGCATCGAAACCCACCCGCAAGTTGCCCCAATGACGGCCGCCGAAGAAGAAGGGTACGTCGATCTCGGTCATGATTTCCCCGGTATCGCGCAGGTAGGTCTGGAGCAGGAAGCGCTGGACGTTGCCCGCTGCGCGCAGGCCGATCGGGTCGCCGAAGATCCGTTTGTTGCGGCATACCGGCAGGTCGACTGTGCGATCACCCGTGGGCGGCTTCGACACCCAGCTGTTGTTCACCGGGCAATAGCCCTTGGTATCGACGATAAACGACACCTTGCCACCCGGCGTGCTGCGGGTGAGCTTGTCGCATTCTTCCTGGCAGACCTGGGCAAAGCGTTCGGTATAGCCGGTCATGTATTGCTTGGGGTCGGTGCCGGGGATCAATTGGTAGTTCTGGTCGAACAGGTTGAGGCCTTCCTTTTGCAGCGCTTCCAGGCGTACCTGGAGGATGTCGCGGCACTGGCTGGCCCGGGTGATGGCGGCATCCAGCTTGCCGTGGCCGAGCACGAACCGACCCAACAGCGCCTGCACTTTTTCGGCAACACCGGAGAGGTCACGGGTCGCCGTCGCCGAATGCTGCATACGCTGGTCGATCAACTGGCTATCGGCATGGATCTGGGTCACCCGTTCGTTGATGCCCGTATTGCTGTCGGCGAACTGCTGGATATGCGTGGCAATGTCCGCCAGTTTGCCGTTGGTGGATTCGAAATCGCCGATCATACTTTCGAAATGACCGGAGGCGCGCTCCACCACTTTCTGAGTTTCCCGGGCGCTGTGGCTGATCTGGGTGGTCTGCTCGTGGGTGGAGCCGACCTCTTCAAGCATGGCGTCGATGTTGCGCGAGATATCGTCCGTTGCCCGGCTGACATTCTGCGCCAATGTGCGCACTTCATCGGCCACTACGGCGAAGCCCCGGCCACTTTCGCCAGCCCGGGCGGCTTCGATGGCAGCGTTGAGGGCCAGCAGGTTGGTCTGGGCAGAGATTTGCTGGATCAACCCGACAATGGATTTGATGCTTGAAGAGCGCTGGTTCAAGGCGCCCACCAGCGTCGCGAATTCATTGAGGCTGCTGGAGATTTCACTGATGTTGCCAGTCACTTCCAGCAGCTCGGCGTAGGAGTCGCGGGCCATGCTCAGGTTCTGGGCGGTGGTGCTGGAGATGCCCTGGGTCTGGCGCGAGACTTCTTCAATGCGGCCCACGGCGGTGTTGCTCTGGTCCATCACTTCCTTGGCGAAGCGGGCCTGGTGGGTAGCGCTGTCACTGGAATCGCTGATGTTCTTCAGCGAACGCGCCGATTCGACGGCGATGTGCACGGTCAGGGCCTGGACGTTGCTGATGATCTCCCGCTGCTTGGCCAGGAAACGATTGCAGGTGCCGGCCAGCGTCCGAATCTCATCGTGGGTCACCAGCGGCAGGTCCTTGGACAAGTCGCCTTCGCCGTTGGCGATCTCTTCCAGGGCCTTGGTCATGGCGGTGACGGGGCGCACGATGAGGTGGCGCAAGTACCAGACCATGAAGCTGATCATGCACAGCGACAGAAACGCACCGAAGAGCAGGGCATGGGTGAGGCTGTCGAGCCGACCCTCGATCTGCCCCAGCATTGCGCCGTCCAACTGCGCGTTGCGCAATTGCAGCAGGATATCGGCGCGTGCGCTGAGGGCCACCCAGTACAGCAGGCCACTGACCAACACCAGCAGGAAAAGGCTCGACAGCTTTTTGGTGAGCGTATCGAAAAATTGCATTTCGATAGACTCGTACAAGGCCTTTAACGTCTGCATGCCGCTGCTCCTGGGCAAAGAAATCTCTCAATGGAATACATTCGACCGCGAGTGGCAAAGCTTTAGGGGGATAGGGCGATTTGATATCACTTTACGTGATTTGGCGTAGCCCAGCGCAGCACGGACCCGTGGGAGCGGGCTTGCTCGCGAAGGCGGTAGCACATTCAACACTGATGCAACTGACCCATCGCATTCGAGCAAGCCCGCTCCCACAGGGGTTTGATGATGGTCAGTAATGAATAGAAAAGATTTACTGGGAATCGTTCTCAAAGTATATTCGCTCTCATTAACATCCCCCCCTATGAGTGCAGCGTCTTGAATCGTTCCACCCCCCTCGCTAATCGCAACGTCTTCATCAAGTGTGTATTGCCAACCTTGTCTTGCTGCTTCATCGCAAGTCCGGTGTGGGCACAGGACACCCTTGAACTGCCGGCTACGGACATCCAGGGCAGTCGCATCACTCAGGACGAGGGCTACACGGCATCGCAAGCCAGCACGGCGAGCAAAAGCGATGTACCGATCAAGGAAGAGGCGCAATCGATCAACGTGGTGACCCAGCAGACCCTGGACGACTATCAGGTGCGTTCGCTGGCCGACGCAATGAAGTTCGTCAGCGGCGTCAGCCAGGGCAATACCTTGGGCGGCTCGCGGGACTCGTTGGTCAAGCGTGGTTTTGGCACCAACGACGACGGCTCGATCCTGCGTGATGGCGTGCGTTCGAACCTGGGGCACAACTTCAGCGCCACCACCGAACGGGTCGAAGTGCTCAAGGGCCCGGCCTCGATGCTGTACGGCGCGCTGGAGCCTGGGGGCCTGGTCAACGTCATCAGCAAGAAACCCGAGTACACCCAGAGCACCACGCTGAGCGGCTCGGCCTACAGCGAGGGCGGCGGCACCATGGCCCTGGACACCACTGGGCCGTTGGGCGATACCGGCCTGGCTTATCGTTTGATTGCCGAGCGTGGGCACGAGGACTACTGGCGCAACTACGGCGTCAACGAGAGCACGCTGGTGGCGCCGTCCTTGGCTTGGACGGGGGAGCGGGCTTCGTTGAACCTCAGTTACGAGTACAACGAATATTCCAATCCATTCGATCGCGGAACGGTGTTCAGGAATGGGCATCCGGAGGATATCGACTATGACAAGCGTCTGGATGAGCCGTGGGCCAAGAGCGTGGGAATTCGCGAGACGGCCACGGCGCGGTTTGAGTATGAACTGAGCGAGGATTGGAAAACGCGGGTCACCTATGGCTGGAACAATGACCGGTATAGCCTTTCAATCGCGCAGCCGCGGATGACAAGCGGCGGTGTTTTCCAGCGTGCTGCCAACGGCGCGCACTACGACGATGAAACCCGCTACGCCAGCTGGGATTTCATCGGCAAGCAGGAGCTATTCGGTCAACGTCATGACCTGTTGATCGGCGTGGATAACCAGGTATCCGATCAGTTCCGTGGCAAGACCTACCGTGGGGCCTATCAAGCGGGTTTCGACATCACAGCACCGGTGTACGGTGGTCTGGAAGAACCCAGCGTCATCAGTCCAGGCCAAAGCAACTTGAGCAACAAACTGACTTCCAGCTCGGTGTACCTGAAAGACAACTGGCACCTGGATGATCGCTGGATCCTGGTCTTTGGGGGGCGCTACCAGCATTACGACCAATTCAGCAAGCAGGGGCTGATCACGAGCGTGCCGGTTCGTGACGACAATGGTGATGCTTTTGTTCCGTTCCTGGGACTGGTCTATAAAGCCACCGAGACCCTGTCTCTGTATGGCAACTACAGTCGCTCTTTCAAGCCCAACGATACCGTCGACGACAATCTCAGCACTTTTAAACCGGAGGAAGGACGCAGTTACGAAGTCGGCGCCAAGTACGATCCATTGCCGGGGCTGAATATCAATCTGGCACTGTTCGACATCGTGAAAAAGAACGTTGTGACGTCCTCCACTGTCAATGGTGTGACCCTGTCGGAGGCTGCCGGCAAAGTCGGCTCCCAAGGCCTGGAACTCGACATCACCGGTCGTCTGGCTGAGCGTTGGGACTTGATCGGCACCTACGCCTATACCCATACAGAAATACTTGATGATCCCAAGGACGAAGGCCATCGCCTCGCCGATGCACCCAAGCACACCGCCAGCCTATACCTGAGCCACCACCTGAACGTGCCAGCCGAATTCGGTGTCTGGCACGCCGGCGCCGGTGCGCGGTATGTCGGCGAGCGCGCCGCTAACAAGGCCAACGACTTCTGGCTCAGCAGCTACACCGTCGCCGACGCGTTCCTGCGCTGGGAATCTCCAGTGCTGGGGCACAAAACCTCGTTGCAGTTGAACGTGGACAACCTGTTCGACAAGCAGTACTACCCGTCGTCCACCGGCAGCGAACAGCAAGTCAATGTCGGTGAACCGCGTACCGCCCGCCTGAGTGCCAGCGTGACGTTCTGATCCCTCCTGAAAACAAAATGCCCGGACCTTGAAGTCCGGGCATTTTTTTGGGGATCACCTTCAGATTTCGGCCGCCATCGCGAGCAAGCTCGCTCCCACTATCAGGTCTCAAGGGCTGCGGATCAGCGAAACGCCGGCACCACCTGCTGGATAAACAACTCCAGAGACTTCTTCTTCTCGGCATGGGACAAGCTGTTGTCGCACCAGAAGCTGAACTCATCCACCCCCAATTCCTGGTAGTACTTGATCCGCTCGATGATTTCCTGCGGTGTGCCAATCATGGTGTTCTTGCGGATGTTTTCCAGTTGGAACTCCGGACGCTCGGCGAATTTTTCTTCGGGGCTTGGCGCGAGGAAACCGTTGACCGGCACTTGCTTGTTGCCGAACCAGGCATCGAAGGTGCGATAGAACTTGGAGATTGCCTGGGCACCGACTTTCCAGCCCTCGGGATCGTCCACGGCATGCACGTGGGTGTGGCGCAGCACCATCAATTGCGGGCGCGGTACGTCAGGGTTGTTGTCCAGGGCGGCCTGGAACTTGTTCTTCAGGTCCAGGACTTCTTCATCGCCCTTCATCAACGGCGTGACCATCACATTGCAGCCATTGGCGACGGCGAAGTTGTGGGAGTCCGGGTCGCGGGCGGCGATCCACATCGGCGGGTAGGGTTTGCGGATCGGCTTGGGCACGCTGGTGGAGGTGGGGAACTTCCAGATTTCGCCGTCATGGGCGTAGTCGCCTTGCCACAGGGCGCGCACCACCGGGACCATTTCCCGCAGGGCCTGGCCGCCGGAGGACGCTGGCATGCCGCCAGCCATGCGGTCGAACTCCACCTGATAGGCGCCACGGGCCAGACCGACTTCCATGCGGCCGTTACTGATCACGTCCAGCAGCGCGCATTCGCCGGCCACCCGCAGCGGATGCCAGAACGGCGCGATGATGGTGCCGGCGCCGAGGTGGATGGTGGTGGTCTTGCCCGCCAGGTACGCCAGCAGCGGCATCGGGCTGGGCGAGATGGTGTATTCCATGGCGTGGTGTTCGCCGATCCACACGGTGCTGAAGCCGCCGGCCTCGGCCAGCAGGGTCAGCTCGCTCAGGTTCTCGAACAACTGGCGATGGCTGACGCTTTCGTCCCAACGCTCCATGTGTACAAACAGGGAAAATTTCATGGCGCTTTCTCTTGTCGTTGACGATCGGTTCAGGCGAGGACGGGCAGGGCGCCCATCTTGCCGTGGCAATAAACCAGCGGCCCCGGTGTGTGTTGCGGCACGATCAGATTCTTCACGGCACCGACCATGATGGCGTGGTCGCCGCCTTCGTATTCACGCCACAGTTCGCATTCGATGATGGCGGTGGCATTGCTCAGCAGCGGGTTGCCCAACTCGCTCAGGGTCCACTCGATGCCCTGGGCCTTGTCCTTGCCTTTGCGCGCGAAGGCGTAGGCTTCGTTCTGTTGCCCGCCGGAGAGCACGTGGATGGCGAAGCGGCGGTTCTTGATCAGCACCGGGTAGGAATCGGAGCTGTAGTTGGGGCAGAACAGCACCAGGGCCGGGTCCATCGACAACGAGCTGAACGCGCTGGCGGTGAGGCCGACGATTTGCCCATCGTCATCGAGCGTGGTGATCACCGTCACGCCGGACGGGAACGAGCCCATGACTTGTTTGTAAACGGCGGCGTCGATCATTGGACGATCCTCGGGTGCGGCTTTCATGGAGGGGCAGGCGGCGTTCATCAATGGGCACCGGCGGCTTTGTTCAGGTCGCTCTCGACCCATTGGGTGTAGACGCAGGCATCGGCGGTGGCCCAGCGCACACGCACCGGGTCGCCGGCCTTGAGGGGCATGCCGGCGGCGGAAAGCGCCTTGACGGTCATGGCGGTTCCACTGGAAGTCACCACGCTGCAGGTCTGGCTTTCGCCGAGAAACAGCACTTCGACGACCTTGGCCGAGACTTCATTCCAGCCGGCTGCCAAGGGCTCCTGGGCGGCTTGTTCGACGCTCAAGGCGAGGGCTTTTTCCGGACGCACCATCAGCAGCACATCCTGGTCTGTTTGCAGGCCGGCGGTCAGGCGGATCGACAGTGACTGGCCTTCAAAGGTCGCCACCGCGTTGCCCTGGGCCTTGAGCTTGAGGAAATTGGAGTTGCCCAAGAACGAGGCCACGAAGGCATTCGGCGGGTTCTGATAGAGGTCATAGCCGCTGCCCAGGCCGACGATCTTGCCGTGGCTGAAAATCGCAATGCGCTGGGACAGGCGCATGGCTTCTTCCTGGTCGTGGGTCACGTAGACGATGGTGATGCCCAGGCGCCGATGCAGCTGGCGTAGTTCATCTTGCAGGTCTTCACGGAGTTTTTTGTCCAGCGCGCCGAGAGGTTCGTCCATCAGCAGGATGCGTGGCTCATAGACCAGCGCCCGGGCAATCGCCACGCGCTGCTGCTGGCCGCCGGAGAGTTGCGAAGGACGACGATGGGCGAATTCTCCGAGTTGCACCAGCTTGAGCATCGCATCGACCCGGCGCTCGCGTTCAGCCGTCGCCAGTTTGCGGATCGCCAAAGGGAACGCGATGTTGTCGCGCACCGACAGATGCGGGAACAGCGAGTACCGCTGGAACACCATGCCGATGTCGCGTTTGTGCGGTGGGACGTTGACCAGGGACTTGCCGTCCACGAGGATCTCGCCGCTGCTGGGGGTTTCAAACCCGGCGAGCATCGACAGCGTGGTGCTCTTGCCCGAGCCACTGGAGCCGAGGAAGGTCAGGAATTCACCGTCCTGGATGTCCAGGGAGATATCGTCCACGGCGGCAAAGTCGCCGTAGTGCTTGTTCAGGTTGCGCAGGCTGACCAGGGTCTTGTTGTGCTGTTGTGCGGGGTCTTTGACGGCACTCATCGTGTTCTCCTAGGCGCTCAGGCGCTGATTTCATTGCGCCGGCGCAGGGCGGCGGCGATCACCATCACCAACACCGAGAGGCCGATCAGCAGCGTCGAAGCGACGGCGATCACAGGCGTCAGGTCCTGGCGCAGGGTGGTCCACATTTTTACCGGCAGGGTTTGCAGGGTCGGGCTGGCCATCATCACGCTCAGCACCACCTCGTCCCACGACACCAGGAACGCGAACAGGGCGCCGGCAACCATGCCCGGGCGAATCGCCGGGAACGTCACCTTGAACACCGCTTGCAGGCGTGAGGCGCCGCAGATCACCGCCGCGTCCTCGATGGATTGGTCGAACAGCTTGAGCGAGTTGATGATCGAGATAATGGTGAAGGGCAGTGCGACGATCACGTGACTGACCACGAACGCGAACAGCGTCCCGGTGTAACCCAGTTTCAGGAACAGCGCGTACACCGCCACCGCGATGATCACCAGCGGCACGATCATCGGCAGGGTGAACAGGCCATAGAGCAGTTCCCGGCCCGGGAAACGTCCGCGGACCAAGGCAAACGCGGTGGGCAAACCCAGCGCCACGGCGCAGACGGTGGTCAGGACCGCGACCTTGAGGCTGGTCAGCGCCGCGCTCATCCAGTCGGGGTTGGAGAAGAACTGGCCGTACCATTTCAACGTCCAGCCCGGTGGCGGGAACACCAGCCACTGGGATGAACCGAACGACAGCAGCACGATGAACACGATCGGCAACAGCAGGAACAGCGCGATCAGGCCGGTGGTGAAGTACAGGCCGAACCGCATGCGCCGGCTCATGGCATTGGGGGTCAGGAGCATGACGGCTTACCTCGCGTTGCTGGCACCCACCGGGGATTCCGGCTGGAGCTTCAGGTAGAAGTAGAACAACACCAGGGTGATCGCCACCAACAAGGCGGCGCCGGCACTGGCCAGGCCCCAATTGAGGAACGACTGCACCTGCTGGATGATGAATTCAGGCAGCATCATGTTCTGCGCACCGCCCAGCAGTGCCGGGGTCACGTAGTAACCGAGGGACATCACGAACACCATCAACCCACCGGAGAACAGCCCCGGTCGGCACAGTGGCAGGAACACCCGGAAGAAGTTGGTCCAGGGGCTGGCGCCACAGATGGAGCCGGCCTGCAGGATCATCGGGTCGATAGCCTGCATGGTTGCCTGCAACGGCAGGACGATGAACGGGATCATGATGTAGCTCATGCCGATCACCACGCCGGTGAGGTTGTGCACCATCTCCAACGGCTGGTCGATGATGCCCATGGCCATCAACGCCTTGTTGATCACCCCGGAGGCTTGCAACAACACCAGCCAGGAGTAGGTGCGGGCCAGCAGGCTGGTCCACATCGACAGCAAGACGATGTTCAGCATCCAGCGCCCCCAGCCTCGGGGCACCAGGGTGATGGCCCAGGCCAGGGGAAAGCCCAGCAACAGGCTGAACAGCGTCACCAGCCCGGCCACCGAAAAGGTGTTGAACAACACCCGGGCATAGGCCGAGTTGGCGAACAGTTGCTCGTAATTACCCAAGCCGGGCACCGGTTCCAACACCCCACGCAACAGCAGGCCAATCAGCGGCGCCAGGAAGAACAGGCCGAGGAACAGCAGGGCGGGAACCAGGTTGCCGACCCCGCGCCAGCGCTGGGCCAGCGACGGGTTTTGCGCAGTCGCCAGCGTCTTGCCGGTTGCCGTACCGGCAGCGCCAAGGGCGCTCCCGGTGCGGGGTGTCGTTGCCGACATTTTCATTTCACCAGCCATTCGTTCCACCGTGTCGCGATGTCCTGACCGTTCTTGGCCCAGTACGCGAAATCAAGCGTGATCTGATCCTTGGCGTAGGCGGTCGGCAGGTTGGGGGCGAGCACCGAGTCCAGGCGCGCGACGCTGTCGACGTTGACCGGGGCATAGGCGGTCAGGTTGGAAAAGTCGGCCTGGCCCTTGGCGCTGCTGGCGTTGGCCAGGAACTTCATGGCTGCGGCCTTGTTTTTCGAACCCTTTGGGATGACCAGGATGTCGGCCATGACCAGGTTCTGCTTCCAGCTCACGCCAACCGGCGCGCCGTCCTGTTGCAGGGCATAGATGCGCCCGTTCCAGAACTGCCCGATGCTGGCTTCGCCGGAGGCAAGCAGTTGCTGGGACTGGGCGCCGCCGCCCCACCAGACGATGTCTTTCTTGATGGTGTCGAGTTTCTTGAAGGCGCGGTCCAGGTCCAGCGGGTAGAGCTTGTCTGCCGCGACGCCATCGGCCAGCAGGGCCAGTTCAAGGACGCCTGGGCTCGGCCATTTGTACAGGGCGCGTTTGCCCGGGTAGGTTTTGGTGTCGAACAGGGCGGTCCAGTCCTGGGGCTTGCCGGAGCCCAGCTTGCCTTCGTTGTAACCGAGGACGAACGAGAAGTAGAACGAACCGACACCGTGATCGGAGACGAAGCGCGGGTCGATCTTGTCGCGCTGGATGACTGAGAAATCCAGGGGTTCGAGCAGGCCTTCAGCGGCGGCGCGCAAGGCGAAGTCTGCCTCGACATCGACCACGTCCCACTGCACGTTGCCGCTTTCGACCATGGCCTTGAGCTTGCCATAGTCAGTCGGGCCATCCTGGACCACGGTGATGCCGCTGGCCTTGCTGAACGGGTCGGCCCAGGCCTGCTTCTGCGCGTCCTGGGTGCTGCCGCCCCAACTGACGAAGTTGACGCTTTCAGCTGCCAACGTTGCCTGGCTGGCGACGCTCAACAGGCCCGCAAAAAAGATTGCGGCTGCACTTTTCTTCAACACCATTTTCACGCCCTCATTGTTGTGTTTTTGAGCGGGCTTTTGTTGCCCGCCTATCGGGAGCAGTAGGTCCATCTGGCCTTAAAGGCGACCGTGCCAAGGGCTCTTGTTTGTGCTTTCCCTGTCAGGGGGCACTTGGCTGAAGTGTTCGGTCTATGGAATATCATATTATGGTATTCCAAACTTTCTGCAAGCATTTTGCCGTACCGGCTATCTGCCTGAATGAGTTTTTGTGTACCTCTGTGGGAGCGGGCTTGCTCGCGAAGACGGCCCAACATTCAACATTGCTGCAAGCTGATCCACCGCTTTCGCGAGCAAGCCCGCTCCCACAGGTCCGTGTATGTAGGCTCGGCCCTAGCCGCTAAAGGGAATACTCTCCACCACCTCCAAGTCATACCCCGTCAACCCCGCGTACTTGAGCGGCGGGCCCAAATGACGCAATTTGCCGACGCCCAGGTCTTGGAGGATCTGCGCCCCGGTGCCCACTTCAGAATAGATGCGCGATTGCGACCGGCTGAACTGTCGCGGCGGCTGGGTCAGTTGCGGTACACGCTCGAGCAGCGCCTGGGACGACTCGTGGTTGGCCAGCACCACCACCACGCCACAGCCTTCTTCGGCGACCCGTTGTAGGGCCGCCCATAGGGTCCAGTTGGAAGGACCGTGGTATTCGGCGCCCACCAGATCCCGCAGCGGGTCGATCACGTGCACCCGCACCAGGGTCGGTTCTTCCCGGCGAATGTCGCCCATGACCATCGCCATGTGTACGCCGCCTTCGATGCGATCTTCGAAGGTGAACAAGCGGAATGTGCCGTGCACCGTGGGCAACTCCCGTTCGCCGATGCGCAGCACGGTGTGTTCGGTGCTCAGGCGGTAGTGGATCAGGTCGGCGATGGTGCCGATCTTGATTCCGTGCTTGCGGGCGAACACCTCCAGGTCCGGGCGGCGGGCCATGGTGCCGTCGTCGTTCATCACTTCGACGATCACCGATGCTGGCGTGAAGCCGGCCAGGCGCGCCAGATCGCAACCGGCTTCGGTGTGTCCGGCGCGGGTCAGCACGCCACCTTCCTTGGCGCGCAACGGGAAGATATGCCCCGGCTGCACGATATCGGCGGGCCCCGCGTCGGCGGCAACGGCGGCGGCGACGGTACGCGCACGGTCGGCGGCGGATATGCCGGTGGTCACGCCTGTGGCGGCTTCGATAGAAACGGTGAACGCGGTGCTGAACACGCTGCCGTTGCTCGGTACCATTTGTTCCAGACCCAAGCGCTGGCAGTGTTCGTCGGTCAAGGTCAGGCAGATCAGCCCGCGGGCTTCCCGGGCCATGAAGTTGATGGCCTGGGCGTTGCAGCAGTCGGCGGCCAGCAGCAGGTCACCTTCGTTTTCCCGGTCTTCGTCATCCACCAGCAACACCATCTTGCCCAGGCGGTAGTCTTCGATGATTTCCTGAATGCTGTTAAAGGCCATGTCGGGCTCTCTTTGTTTTGATGGGCGCTTGCTGGAATTATCTTGTGGTATACCATAATACAAAATAACCCGAGAGGTCACTATGAAGGCGTACTGGATTGCTCATGTGGATGTCACCGACCCCGATCAATACAGCCAATACACCCAGCGGGCGCCAGCGGCGTTTGCTCTGTATGGCGGTCGGATGCTGGCTCGGGGCGGGCGTAGCGAGGCGATGGAAGGCAGGGCTACGCCGCAACGTAGCGTGGTCATCGAGTTCGACTCCTACGAGCAGGCGCTGGCCTGTTATCACTCGGAGCAGTATCAGGCGGCGAGGGGGCATCGCGAGGGCGTGGCCCGGGCCGAGGTGATCATCGTCGAGGGCGTGGCGCCCTGAGGCCTGTCAGCGGATGAAATGGATCTTGCCGCTGTCGTCGTTGCCGATGTAGATGCCATAGACCCCGGCCTGGCGTTCCTCGATGTATCGTTCGAGGATCTGCCGGATGGCCGGGTAATAGATGCTGTCCCACGGAATGTCTTCCGGGGCGAAGAACTGGCAGGCGAGGGTTTCCGGCCCGTACTGGCCGGTGATCTCCAGCGCTGTAGCGCGGAAGATGATGTACACCTCGCTGATCTTCGGCACGCTGAAAATCGAGTAGGGCGAGACAATTTCCGCGCGCACGCCGGTCTCTTCCCAGACTTCCCGCAGCGCCGCGTCCTCAGTGGTTTCGCCACCTTCCATGAAACCGGCCGGCAAGGTCCAGGTGCCGGGGCGCGGTGGGATGGCGCGCTGGCACAACAGGTATTTGCCGTCCTGCTCGATGATGCAGCCGGCAATGATCTTCGGGTTGACGTAATGGATGTAGCCGCAGCCGCCGCACATCAGTCGCTGGTGGGTATCGCCCGCTGGCAGGCGGTGACTCAGGTCACTGCCGCCACACTTTGGACAAAAGCTCGGGCTGAACATATCAGCGACCTATGCGAGGTTCTTTCAGGGCGATGGGCGCCGTGATTTCAGGGATGTCGCCGGTTTCTTCCTGCTTGCGCTTGAGGTAGTCCAGAGCGACCTTGGCGGCGGCGCGCACGTGGTCGACGCACGCCTGGTGGGCGGCCAGCGGATCGCCGCTCTTGATGGCCTCGACCATGCGTTCCATTTCCTGGTTGCTGCTGCCGCGACGGTTTTCCTGGGACACCGATGTGGCCCGCAGGTAGCTGATGCGGGCCTGCAACTGGCGCAACTGGGTGGCGGCGACATGGTTGCCGGAACCTTCGAGCAGTACGTCGTAGAAGCCCTGTACCGAGTCGATGACCTGTTGCAGCTCGCCATCCTTGAGGGCCTTGCGGTTCTCTTCCAGGGCTTTCTCCAGCGCCTTGATGTCCTTGGCCTTGGCCCGCAGGGTGAAGAGCTGGACGATCAAGCCTTCGAGCACACAGCGCAATTCATAGATGTCGCCGGCATCGGCCAGGGTGATGATCGCCACCCGTGGTCCCTTGGCATCGGCGAATTCCACCAGGCCTTCAGACTCGAGGTGACGCAAGGCTTCGCGCACCGACGTGCGGCTCACGCCCAGGCGATCGCACAGATCGCGTTCGACCAGGCGATCGCCCGGCAGAAGCTGGAAGTTCATGATGGCACTTCGCAATTTATCCAGCACGATCTCGCGCAGGGTAACGGGGTTGCGATTGACCTTGAAGCTGTCGTCGAGTGGCAGGCGTTTCATGGGGTCCGCTCTGTAATATGGCTGTCCATGCCAAACGGGCAACATCCGTGCACGTTCAGATCAAACAGCCGAGGGTTGACTGGAGGCCTCGGCGTCGGCTTCGGCGAAGGCTTCACGGGCAAGCCGGAAACTGTCCACGGCAGCCGGGACGCCGCAATAGATACCGACCTGAAGCAGAATTTCGCGTATTTGCTCACGACTCAAGCCGTTACGCAAGGCGCCACGCACATGCAGCTTGAGTTCGTGGGGGCGATTGAGTGCCGAGATCATCGCCAGGTTAATCATGCTGCGTTCCTGGAGCGACAAACCCTCACGACCCCAGACATGGCCCCAACAGTATTCGGTGACCATTTCCTGCAAGGGACGGGTGAAGTCGTCGGCGTTCTCGATGGAGCGCTGCACATAAGCCTCGCCCAGCACCTGAGTGCGGATCTTGAGGCCTTGTTCGTATTTATCCTTGCTCATCGGTGTGTGCTCTTAAGTCAGCCCATCACTCAGGGGCGTGGGGGCTAGTATAAAAACGGGCCGCACCAGGGAGTGGTGAGGTGCAACCCAAAAGTAACCTCAGGCCAGTGCCGGCAGTGGGCCCAGCTTGCCTTTGTGGTAGATCATCGGTGTGACCGGCTGTTCGGGCAGGATCAGGTGCTTCACCGCGCCAACGATGATCGCGTGGTCGCCGCCGTCGTATTCGCGCCACAGTTCACATTCGATAATCGCCGTGGCCTTGCTCAGCAGTGGGTTGCCCAGCGCGCTGAGGTGCCAGTCGATGCCTTTGGCCTTGTCCTTGCCTTTGCCTGCAAACGCGTAGGCTTCGGCGGTCTGGTCGGCGGACAGCAAGTGGATCGCGAACTGCTTGCTGTCCCGCAGGATCGGGTAGGTGTCGGAAGCGTAGTTGGGGCAGAACAGCACCAGCGCCGGATCGATCGACAGCGCACTGAAGGCGCTGGCGGTGATGCCGACGATATTGCCGTCCGGGTCCAGGGTGGTGACCACTGTGACGCCGGACGGGAAGGAGCTCATGACTTCTTTGTAGATGCCGGGTTCGATCATTTCTCAGGACTCCTAGCGCATCACGAACGGATCAGGCATGGGCGCCTGGGAAAGATTGATCCACACCGTCTTCAGTTCGGTATAAGCCAGCACCGAATCGATGCCGCTTTCGCGTCCATAACCGCTGTTCTTGAAGCCGCCGATGGGCGCCATCGCCGAGACCGCACGGTAGGTGTTGACCCAGATGATCCCGGAGCGCACGTCCCGGGCCAGACGATGGGCCCGTCCCAGGTCGCGGGTCCAGATGCCGGCGGCGAGGCCGAACTGCGAGTCGTTGGCAATCGCCAGCGCCTCGGCTTCGTCCTTGAAACGGATGACCGAGGCCACCGGGCCAAAGACTTCTTCCTGCATGATCTTCATCGAGTTGTGGTCGCATTCGAACAGGGTCGGTTCGTAGAACCAGCCGTCGCCCAAGTTCTGCGGACGCTTGCCGCCCAGGCGCAGGCGCGCACCTTCGGCGATGGCATCGGCCACTAAGCCTTCAACCACGGCCAGTTGCTGGGCGGTGGCCATGGGGCCCATTTCACTGGCGTCTTCCTGCGGATTGCCAATACGGATGCGTTGGGCGCGTTCGATCAGGCGCGAGACGAACTCGTCATAGATTTCGTCCTGCACCAACAGCCGGGAACCGGACACGCAGCTCTGGCCGGATGCCGCGTAGATCCCGGCAATCGCCCCATTGATGGCGCTGTCGAGGTCGGCATCGGCAAAGATAATGTTCGGTGATTTGCCGCCCAGTTCCAGGGACAGTTTGGCGAAGTTCTCCGCGCTGCTGCGCACCACATGCCGGGCCGTGGCGGCGCCGCCGGTGAAGGCGATCTTGCGCACCAGCGGATGGCGGGTGAGGGCGGCGCCGGTGCTTGGGCCGTAACCGGTGACGACGTTGACCACGCCCGGCGGAATCCCGGCTTCGAGGGCCAGGCGAGCCAGCTCCAGAACGGTCGCCGAGGCGTGCTCAGACGGTTTGATCACGATGGTGTTGCCCGCCGCCAGTGCCGGGGCGAGCTTGATCGCGGTCAGGTACAGCGGGCTGTTCCAGGGAATGATCGCCGCGACCACACCCATGGCTTCGTGCACGGTGTAGGCAAACAGGTCCGGCTTGTCCAGCGGCAGGGTACCGCCTTCGAGTTTGTCGGCCAGGCCGGCGGTGTAGTGGAAAAACTCCGGCAGGTAGCCGACCTGGCCACGGGTTTCGCGGATCAGCTTGCCGTTGTCGCGGCTTTCCAGCTGGGCCAACTGTTCTTTGTTTTCGGCGATCAGGTCACCCAGGCGTCGCAGCAGTTTGCCGCGAGCGGTGGCGGTCAAGCCACGCCAGGCCGGGCTCTCGAAAGCGGCCTGCGCTGCCTGCACGGCGCGCTCGACATCGGCTTCGTCGGCATCGGGCAATTCAGCCCAGGGCTGGGCCGAGGCCGGGTTCAGGCTTTCAAAAGTCTTGCCGCAGAGGGCATCGACCCATTCGCCGCCGATGCACATCGAAAAACGTGCGAGTGTCATGCAACGATCCCCTTTATCTGGTTTTGTCGGGCGCTTGCCGTGTCGAGAAACGCCAGCAGCAACTGGTTGACCAGGCGCGGCGATTCTACCGGCATCATATGCCGCTGCTCGGCGAGCACGGCAACGGTGGCGCCAGGAATTCGCTCGGCCAGCTGCCGGGCCATTTCCGGCGTCGAGCCGGGGTCCAGTTCGCCGGTGGCGATCAGCGTCGGCACCTGGATATTGCCCAGGTCATCGGCGCGGTACATGTCCTGGGTGGCGAACAGTTCATAGGTGGTCAGGTAGCCCTGGGGATCGTTACCCGCCAGGGTCTGGCGCAGCGCGGCAATCTGCGCCGGGTTGGCCGCCTGGTATTCGCGGCTGAACCAGCGCGACAGCGCGGCCTCGGCATTGGCGTCCGGCCCGTGTTCGGCGGCCTGGGCGGTGCGGGCGATGACCCCGGCACGCTGTTCGGCGCTGCGGTTGAACACGCTGTTGAGCACCACCAGGCCGTGCAGGCGCTGCGGGTAATGCAAGGCAAACGCCCGGGCCACCAGGCCGCCCATGGAGAAACCGATCACCGTCGCCTGAGGCAGTTGCAAATGATCGAGCAGCTCCAGCAACTGGTCGGCGTAGCCCAGCAGGGCGGTGCCGCTGTCGGGGCGCGGGCTGGCACCGTGGCCGAGCATGTCGTAGGCAATCACTTGGTATTTCGTGGCCAGGCCAACGATCTGGCCACCCCACATTTCTTTGTTCAGGCCCACACCGTGGATCAGGACCACGGGCTGGCCTTGGCCGGTCGCCAGGTAACTGGTGCCGGCCGGGGTGAGTTCAGCGGTGAGCCGAATCATGGAGCGCTCCTGCATGCCTTTTTTATTGTGGTTGCCCAGGCTGGATTACTGCGCATTCTCGGCGGCCAGTTCTTCCAGGTCGATGTAGCGGTTGCCGATACGCGGATGCAGGCGGCCGCCATCGGCGCAACCGAGCACCACGACAATTTCGTCGGCGCGCGGGGCGTCTTCAATCTGCATTTCCAGGGTGATGTAGTGCGAGCGCAGGCCTTCGTCGTCCTTGTGCATCATCGGGATCTGGATCGATGTGCCCGGGCCGCCGCGTTTGTTGGTAAAGCTCAGGTAGCTCTTGGCTTTGACCGCTTCACGATAATGGTTGCCGAAGCGCAGGGTGTGGATCACGGCGGAGGCGTGCTCGATTTCGCCATCGGCACCGACCACGGCGGCTTTGCCATAGGCTTCGATCTTCTGCGCACCGCCGATGATACCCACCAGGCGCTCGACCATCAGAGCACCGAGGTCGGAGCAGTTGGCGCGGATTTCCGGTTTCAGGTCTTCAACGAAGCCACGGCCCAGCCAAGGGTTTTTCATCACCACCGCCAACCCGACCATGGTCACCGGCTTATCGCTGGCCTTGCCGCCTTCGATAAAGGTTTCTTCGACATAGCTGACGATCTTGCGAATTTCGAAACTCATGAGCTGCTCCGTAGGAGGGTGGAAATTGGTCTGTGCGTATGATGGTATACCATAATATTGCTAGCGCAAGTGGCGGTTGGGCGTTTGTGCGTGGGAAGGCGACAGAAGGCCGCCCTGGCCAGCAGGTAGCCGTGGCGGGGGATTCGGGGGATTTTAAGAGGCGAGGGTCTGGCGCCCGGAATTACCTGGGCGCCAGGGCGGGCTCAGCGGCGTTTGCCAAATACTGTTTTCGGCGATTTGCCAAAGAACCGGGTGAATGCGGCGCTGAAATTATTCGGGAATTTGTAGCCTACCTTGTAAGCCGCCTGGGCGACCTGGCAACCGCTTTCAAGCAATGTGTAGGCCTTGCGCATGCGGATCTCGTGAAGCATGCGGTGGGGCGTGGAGTTGAAGCGGTAGTGCAGGCCTTCCTTGAGCTTGAATTCGTTGAGCCCGACCGCGGCGCACAGGTAGGGAATGGTCAGCGGCTGGTCCATTTGCTCGATCATGATGTCCCGTGCCTGGTCGAGCTTTTCGATGTCACTGGCGCTGAATTGCGGGTTCTGGATACAGGTGGGTGGGCTCAGCAGTTTCAGCTGTTCGGACAGCAGGCAGAGGGTGTGGATGTGCATGTCCAACGCACCGGTGGCGCCCTGGTTGAGATAGCGCGCCAGGGCGGTGGCGTGGCTGGCGCTGGTAGCCGAGGTTTTCTGGAAGGCCAGTTGGCGCACATTGCCGTTGCCCAGCAACTGGCGGGTGCGCTGCTCGCCGATGTATTTGTTGAGCATGCTTTCACCGATCAACAGCCTGAGCTGGGATACGGTCGTCCCGGCTTCGTAGCACCGCTCGCCCAGGCTTAATTGGAACGAGGTGATGGTGGTGTAGCCGGCTCGGAACGACACTGCCGAACCGTCGGCGCCCTTGTATCCGGAATCGCCTTGCATACCGAACGTGATGACCAGCATGTGCCGATTGTGCGGGCTGACGGTTTCTTCGATCAGATTACGTGTGGGCCGGTAGCGCGAGCGCACCACCATCAGGTCGTTGTCGACGAAATAGCGCTCGGAATAGCACTCGCCCAGTTCCCCCGGCAGTTGCTGACGTGTCCAGCCACAGGGGTCGTTGCTGATCAGCCGCGAGTGCGTTGGCGCAACTCGATATGACTGGGAAATCTTCTGTAAGGCCGCCACTTTTATTGTCCTCCTTGGTTGACTCTGGCTTGCATATGGATTGATCCAGATTCCATATGAACTACATGATAACTATTCTCATTAATCAATACCATGTTTGCATCTCAACTGCTATCGCAAGAACGAGGCGGTCGTTGATTCATTGATGGGGAGTGCGATGGGCAAGCCTGTATTGAAAGCCAGCGGTTACATGCTGTGCATCGGTTGCTGTCTGGGTGCGGCCGTGAACGTGGCGGCGCAGACCGAGCTGGCGCCGGTCACGGTGACGGCGAACAAGATTGAACAGGCTCAGGAAACGGTTCCCGCCAGTCTGTCGGTGCTATCGGGCGAAGACCTGCGCAAGGGCGGCATCAGTGACCTGCAAAACCTGGCGCGAGCCACTCCCGGCTTTACTTTCCAGCCATTCGGCCAGTCGGGTACGAACCTGCCTGTGGTGCGTGGCCTGACTGCCAGTCCTACGGCGTTTTCCTCTTCGATGCTGATGTTGGTCGACGGCGTGCCGACCTTGATGGGGCAGGGCTTTGACCACAATCTGCTGGGCGTGGAGCGCATCGAAATCCTGCGCGGCCCCCAGTCGACCCTGTATGGCCGCAACGCAGAAGCCGGCGTATTGAGCATCCACACTCGCCAGCCCGAAGCACTGCCCTACGCCCGGATCGAAGGCGGTGGCGGCAGCCGCGACGAGCGTATCTTGGGCGTTGATACCAGTGCCGCGCTGCTCCCGGACATGCTGTACGTCGGGGTTTCCGGACAATGGCAGGCGCGCGATGGCTACATCGACAACGACTGGCGCGGCGGGCAAGCCGATGATCGCGAACGTCACAGCGCCCGCATGGTGCTGCGCTGGACGCCCACGTTGGCCACGGACGTCAACCTGCGTTACAGCCGCCAGGATTATCGCGACGGCGGCTCTCAGTGGGGCCCGGCGGAGTCATCCCGGCGCCAGGTACGCTCCGGCACCTCGAGCTGGAACCATTCCAGCGGTCGCAGCCTGTCTTTGGACGTGCTGCATGAGTTCGAATCGGGCCTGAAGTTGCGATCGATCACCGCACGCAATGATTTCTACGACCGGGTTCGCCAAGACACCGATTTCCAGCCGGTCGACCGCTTCCACGTCGCCCGTGATTACCACTTCAACACGTTGTCCCAGGAGTTCCGTCTGGAGGGCCAATGGGATGAGAGCCAGTGGCTGCTCGGCGTCTATGCGGACCGCGATGATCACGACCTGTCTTACCAACAGAAATTGCCCGGCGGCCTGTCCCGCACGGATGTGCAATTGGGTGGCAACACCACGGCGCTGTTCGGCCAGTGGCTGATGCCCTTGGCCGAACGCTGGACCCTGACCCTCGGCGCCCGCGTTGAACAGGACAAAGTGCACATCGACCCCCGGGGTGCTGGGCGCCAGAGCCAGGCATGGCAACGCTTTACCCCCAAGGTCTCGCTGCAATACGAGTGGCAGCCGGATGCCTACCTGTACGCCAGCTATGCCGAAGGTTTTCGCGCCGGCGGTTTCAATGCCTTTTCCAGCGCCGCCAATTACCCCGGTTATGACCCGGAAAAGGTCAAGACTTATGAGGTCGGCGCCAAGGGCTGGCTGGACGACCGGCGCCTGCGTTATTCGGCGGCGCTGTATTGGATGGACGTGCGCGACATGCAAGTGCAGCAACTGCTCCAGCCGGGCGTGGTGTACATCACCAACGCGGCGTCGGCGCATTCCACGGGGATGGAGCTCGAAGCCCAGTACCTCCTCGCCGACAACTGGACGCTGGTCGGTTCCGTGGGCTTGAACCGCACCCGTTTCGAGCGTTTCAGCGACGGCAACAATGACTACCAGGGCAATCGCAATCCCTACGCCCCCGACTTCACCGGCCATCTGAGCCTGCGCTACGACGCCCCCACCGGTTGGTGGACCCAGGGTGGCGTGGACGTGGTCGGCAAGACCTACCTGGACTCGGCCAACCAGTACAGCCGTGGCGGCTACGGCTTGATCAACCTCAATGCCGGTTATGACTTTGGCCAATACGGCATCAGTGCCTACGTGAAGAACGCCGCCGACAAGCGCTACGACGCCGTCGGCTATTTGAACGGCACCGCGCGGGTCTACAGCCCGCCAAGGGAAATCGGCCTGCGTGTGAGCTATGAACTGTGAGCTGCGAATGATGAATGGAAGCGACCTGGCAACACCACATCCCCTGCAACCCTACTGGGATCTGACCCTGGCCGGCGTGCGCGCCGACGCCTTGCGCATCGCGCTGGAATGGAAGCTGTTCAACTTGCTGCAAGTGCCTGTCACGGCACAGACCATTGCCCGGCAGTTGCAACTCGACCCCGTCAACACCGGTTACTGGCTGGAAGCGCTATGGAGCATGGCCTTGCTGGTCCGTGACCAACAGCAACCGCCGCGTTACCACAACGCCGCTGTGGCCCACGACTACTTGCGCGCCGAGGCACCGGATTACTGCGGTGATGCGTGGACGTTCCGTCTGCGCGGGCTTCGGCATTTCGGAGGGCAGTTGGGCGACCAGGTACGGGCGGGTCAGCCCAGCGGACAGGCGCCGAACGTGGCGACCACCATCGAGAACTGGACGGCCGCTGCGCGTTTGCAACTGGCCCAGGAGCAACGGGCGGTTACCGTAGAGGTGGCGTTGCGCCTGATGGCAGGGATTCCCGAGTTCGTCCACGCCCGTCGATTCCTCGACCTGGGGGGCGGCCCAGGGCTGGTTGCGATTGCTTTGGCCCGGGATAACCCGATGTTGAGTGGTGAAGTGTTTGATTTCCCCCAGACCGTCAGCGTGGCGGCGGAAAATATCCATAAGGCCGGCCTCCAGCAGCGCCTCGGGGTCCGTGGCGGAGACCTGGCAAACGACGACATCGGTGAGGGTTATGACCTGATCTGGTGTTCCTCGGTGCTGCACTTTGTCCCGGACCTGGCCGCCAGCCTCAAGAAAATCCACGCCGCGTTGCGTCCTGGCGGCGTGCTGGTCAGTGCTCATGCCGAAGTCCCCCTGGACCCGGAGCTGGCCCGGCGGGTCATGCCTTACTACCTGTCGATGCAGATGCTCGGTCGCCAGGTCACCCACGCCGGCGGCCTGGCCGATGCATTGACCCAGGCCGGTTTCGTCGATATCGACCATTACCCAGAAGTGGCCTTTGCCGTCGCGCCGGTCGCGGTACAAGTGGCGCGTAGGAGTCATCCATGAAAGGTCAGGAAAGCGCCCGTATGTGGCGCCTTCAGTTGCTGTTCGGCTGGCTCCATTTCGTCCTTGCAGTACCCAGCATCTACCTGCTGCTGGGGCTTCCGTTGGTCATGCGCGAACACGGCTGGTCCGGCACCGACATCGGATTGTTCCAACTGACGGGGCTGCCAGCGGTGTTCAAATTCCTGTTGGCCTTGCCCGTGCAGCGGTATCGCGCGCCCCAGGGGCACTATCGCCTTTGGGCGCTGGGGCTGTGCCTGCTGCTGGCGCTGCTGCTGGTGTTGGCCAGTCAGCAGGCGATGACCACCAATCGCCTGGTCCTTTTCGGCCTGGCTTTTGCCGCTGGGGTGCTGGCGACCTGGGCCGACATTCCGGTCAATGCCCTGGCCATCAAGTTATTGCCACAAACGCAGCGATTGCGGGCAGGGGGTATTCGTTCGGCGGCGCTGTTCCTCGCCGCCATTGTGGGCGCCGGGGTGATGCTGTTGGTGCAGCAGCGCTGGGGCTGGCAGGCGCCGTTTCTGTTGATGGCCGCCGGGCTGTTGCTGGCGCTGCCGTTTCTCGGGCGACTGCACGAGGCGGATGTCCTGGCTGTCGAGTGCCAGGCAACCCGGCCGGCACTGGTGGATTGGTCGGGTTTTTTCCGGCAGCCCGGCGCACGTCTGTGGATCTGGCTGCTGCTCAGTGGTTTCCCCTTTCTCGGCGCCGCGTGGCTTTACCTCAAGCCGCTGTTGCTGGACCAGGGGATGCCTGCGCAGCAGGTGGCCTGGGTTGCCGGCGTCGGCGGCGGAGTAGTCGGTGTCCTGGCGAGCATTCTGGGCGCCAGGCTGGTGCAACGCCTGGGCCCGGCCTGGGTGACGCCGTGGTTCATGGTCGGGGCCTTGGTGGCGCTGCTGGCCTTGACTGGCGCGGTATGGCTCCAGGCCTCGACCTTGTGGCTGGTGGTGGCGGCTTATCTATTGGCCACGGCCATGGGCGCGGTATCGAGCCTGATGTTTGGCCTGATGATGTTTTTCTCCCGCCAGCAGCACCAGGCCGACGACTACGGCCTCCAGGCCAGCCTGTTTGTGCTCACGCGCCTGTTGGTACCGATCGGCGCCGGAGCGCTGCTCGATCGCAGTGGCCCGGCGGGAATGCTTGTCGGCTTGTGCCTGGCAACGCTCGGCGTGTGTGCGCTGGCGATGGCTGCGCGACGTTCGATTGCCCAGGCCACGGTGGATGCCTGTATCCCCGACGACCGAGCTGACCGAGCTAAAAGTAAACCCGCCCCACAAGTTAGTTAGACTCAATAGGAATGGAGTCCATGAAGGCAACCTTAGGTATCTGTTTGATTACCCAGACGCAGCCTCTGATCGAGGATGTGGCATTTGTCGTTGATTATTTGCAGGCCTGCTTGCAGCCTCCGGCAAATAATCCCGATTGGCCGATCTCGATCAGAGGCAATGAGCCAATGCATCGCGCCTTGGGCCCCAGGCCCCACGGCGAAGCGGTCCTGGAGACCCTGATGGTCCAGGCCCAGCGCTATTTACAGGGCAACCCGTGCGTAGCTGCGGCCGTGCCCGACTTGTGGGTGCTGACCTTTGATTCAGCCCAGGCCGCCCGGCAAAGCTTACGACGACAGACCCCGCCGTTGTCCAACGAGCTATTCATTCTCGATCTTTGCCAGCAAACCGAGGCGGGGGATCAGGACCCCTTCGATGAACTGATCGCTGCCGCGCCCGGCTCACGCCTGTCACCCCATTCGGCGCTGCTGTATTGCGCCTTGCCGGCGCTGCCGGGCTGGATGAACCGGATCGGCGGCAACCGTCATCTGCGGGTCACGGGACAGGACCGGGCCGCGCGTCGGGCGGACCTGCTGCGAATCATCCTCGATCACCTGGAGCACGCGCACTTCAACCGTTTGCTGGCGCGCTCCATCAGCGGTCCGCTGCTGTCGGTGAGCCTGGCGACGGAAATCACCCGGTTCATGTGCAACCGCTGGCAACAACGCTGGGACTTTCATGCCTACACCGGATCGATGGTGGCGGGGCTGATCCAGTCGATGCAGCAGAACGTCGCCGGCACCGGCGTGCGTTGCCTGAGCGGCTGCAACGAACACAGCCTGGCGGTCAGCGCCATGGCTGGCTGGCAACTGTTCGGCCGGGCCTACGTGATTGCCGTGACCTCGGGCATGATCGATGAGTTTCGTGGCACCCTGGCCAATCTCAAGCGCCTCGGTGCCCCGGGGTTGATCGTCTGTGCCGACAGCCCGGAGAACGTCTGGTTTGCCTTCCAGGGTACCCACGACCTGGACAATGATGGCTGTCGGGTCATCGAAGCCCGGGGTTTGCGCCAGGTCTTCATCCGCAAGGTCGAGGAAATCGGCCCGCGCCTGGAAGAGGCGTTCGCCATGCTCGCCGAACGGCCCGAGCCGGTGTTTATCCTGGCCACCCAGGGGGTACTTGAATCCCGGCCACTGGTGCCGCTGGACGTACGCCTGCCCGAGGTCATGCCGGTGCCGACCTGGCGCCCCGACGCACGACAGGCCGCTGCGCTGGACCAGGCCCTGCATCTGATCAATCACGAGTCGGTGCACCTGTTATGGCAGTGCGGCAAGCTCAGCGCCGAGCAGCGCCGCCGGGTCCATGCCCTGGCCGAGCGTGGTGCCATCGGCCTGGCTGACAGCATTACCCAACCCGGCAGTGTCGGTCCCTATTACGAGGGGCGGGCGGTGCCCGAATACCTTGGGCCACTGTCTCTCTATGGGTTCAGCCGGCGGGTGTACCAGTTCATGCATTGCGAGCATGAGTTGAACGGGGCCCAGGACCACTGCGTGTTCTTTCTCAAGGGCAAGGTCGACCAAGCCTCCACGCCATTTTCCGAAGGCAAGCTCAAGCGTCAGCTGCGGGTGGTCCAGGTCAATCATGAACCACGGCACCTTTCACCGTTCACGGACCTGGCGCTGGACGTGCCGCTGGATGTGTTCCTGGACCATATCGAGCGTGGATTGCAGGTCGAGCCCCAGGTGCTCGCGTTGCGGCGTGACAAGCTGCGGGAGATGGCGCAGCGCAGCGAAACCGTGGCGGCGGATCACATCGAGACCCTGCCCATGACCGCCAACTACTTTTTCCATCGACTCGGCCACCTGGTGCGCGAGCTGATCGAGCACCAGGGTTATCGCTATATCGGTGTCTACGATGTCGGCCGCTGCGGTATTTCGGCGGTGCGTAACGTGCCACGTACCGACCCGGGTTTTTCCGGATGGTATGGTCGGGCGTTGATGGGCGATGCGCTGATGGCCTTGCCCTATATCGCCATGACCGCCGAGGGCAATGTCCTGGCCTTTATCGGCGATGGTGCCCGGGCGCTGGTGCCGGATATCGAGGCACGCCTGGCGCAAGGATTGGCCCAGGACCCGTGCGCGAACCAGCGCAACGTCAGTCTTTTCTACCTCACCAACGGCATGTTGTCGTTGATCCAGACGTACCTCGATAAACGCTATGCCCACAACGGTGCCCAGCAAGTCGCCGTGACCAGCGCCGCGGCAATGGCCGCGCCACTGGAACGGATCGGGGCCATCAGTGTGCACCGCGAACGCCTGGTCAACTTCGACGAAGCCGCCTTGCGCCAAGCCCTGACACAACCCGGACAACTGAATATTTTCGACGTATTGCTGGCCCATAACTCGGAGGGCGACGGCTTGAGCCTGGTCTCCGAAACCGCCTGGAACCGTCAATGAACCCTCGCCAAGGACGCACCCCTATGAAATTCGGCTTCATCGCCCACCCGACCTCCATTGCCCTGCAACGTCAGGTGAAGATCATCGACCTGTTGGACCGCACGCTCGCTGAACAGGACCGCGGGTATCAGGCTCAGCTCTGGAAGTCGCGCAACCTGGTGCCGTTCGCGGACTTCGGGCGCATCGTCAGCGCCAGCGGCGCGGTGTGCGAGGGCATCTTGCATTACCTGCCGCTGACCGCCGAGCAAATGCTCAGCCAGCCGCGAACCATTGCCGCACGGGTACTCGAAGGCGTACACAGCCTGCAGGAGCAGGGCGCGCAACTGGTAGGTCTGGGTGGCTTTACCGCGATTGTCGGCAACCGCGGGTTGCAGACCCTGGACCGCAGCGGTGTACCGGTCACCACCGGGAACTCGTTGACGGCCTACGCCGCCTACAAGAACGTGCTGGAGGCCATGGCCCGGCTGGAGGTGGCGCCGGCTGACAGTGAAGTGGCGGTGGTTGGTTATCCCGGTTCGATTGCTTTGGTCATCGCCAAACTACTGGCCCGCGACGGTTGCCGCCTGCGCCTGGTCCATCGTGGCAGCGCGGAGCAGGGCCGTGAAAGCCTGGCCTGGCTGCCAGCGCAATTTCACGGCCAGGTGCAACTGACGACGGATATCGACAGTTGCTACGAGCACGTGCGTTTTTACGTAGCGGCGACGTCCAGCGGCGGGGTGATCGACCCCTACCGACTCGCGCCGGGGTCGGTGGTGGTGGACGCCGCGCTGCCCCGGGATGTGCTGCCGTTTCATCAAGACCGCCAGGACATCCTGATCTTTGACGGTGGCCTGGTGTCGGCCAGCGCCGATTTGCGTTTCGGCACTGAAACCCTGGGGTTGGCGCCGAAAAAATTCCTCAACGGCTGCCTGGCGGAAACCCTGGTGCTGGCGCTGGAGGGGCGTGCCGAGGCGTTTTCCATCGGTCGCGAATTGCCCGAGGAGCGGGTGCTGGAGATCGGCCGCATCGCCGAACTGCACGGTTTCTCACCGTCGCCCATGGCGTCTTATGGCGAGCGCCTGGCCGATGCGGATTTCCAGGCCCTGCGACGCTTCCATCGGACCACGAAAGTCCCCGCCGTCCTCGAACAAGCCGCCGATCAGCCGGTAGCCCTGCGTGCCGAAGCCTTGCGTTGCTTCGGTCAGCACATCAACCCGGTGCTGCGTGAGTTCTACCAGTTCAACCACATCGAACGGGTGTTCACCCATGGCAGTGGTTGCTGGCTGACGGACCTGGACGGCGGCCGTTACCTGGATTTCGTCGCAGGCTATGGTTGCCTCAATACCGGACACAATCATCCGCACATCAACCAGGCGCTACAGGCGTATCTGCAACAGCAATACCCCACGTTCGTCCAATACGTGTCGGTGCCCTTGCAGACCAGCCTGTTGGCCCAGCGCCTGAGTGAGCTGGCGCCGGGGAACCTGGAGCGAGTGTTTTTCAGTAATTCGGGCACCGAGGCGATCGAGGCGGCGTTGAAGCTGGCGATGGCTGCCATGCAGCGACCTCGAGTCCTGTATTGCGACAACGGCTATCACGGCAAGACCCTGGGGGCATTGTCTGTCACTGGACGGGACAAGCACCGCGAGCCCTTCAAACCCTTGCTGGCGCGCTGCGATTCGATCCCTTTTGGCGATCTGGCGGCGCTGGAAGATGCCTTGCGCCACGGGGATGTCGGCGCCTTTATTCTCGAGCCGATCCAGGGTGAGGGTGGGGTGATCGTGCCGCCGCAGGGCTACCTGAAGCAGGTTCGCGCGCTTTGCAGCGCCTACGATTGCCTATTGATTGTCGATGAAATCCAGACCGGCCTGGGCCGCACCGGCAAGTTGTTCGCCTGTGAGTGGGAGGCGGTGGTGCCGGATATCCTGGTGCTGTCCAAATCGTTGTCTGGCGGTGCGGTACCCATTGGCGCGACGCTGTCCAGCGCGGCGTTGTGGGATCGTGCCTATGGCAGCATCGACACCTTTGCATTGCACACCTCGACCTTCGGCGGCGGCAACTTTGCCTCGGCTTCGGCCCTGGCGACGCTTGAGGTGATTGCCACAGAAGACTTGGCCGGCAACGCCGCCCGGGTGGGGGGGCAGCTCAAGCAGGCCCTGCAGGAGGCGGTCAGTCCGTACCCGTTCATTCGTGAAGTACGCGGCGTCGGGTTGATGATCGCCATCGAGTTCGAATACAGCTTCAAGGGCGGCGTCGAGGCCTTCGTGCGGGAATTCGCCAGCCGCATCCCGGGCAACGCCGCAGGCACCTACCGCATGCTTTCGGGCAAGGCCAAGCGGCATATCGAGGAGGCCATCAGTGAGGTGGAGAAAAACTTCGAGGAGATGTTCGTTTTGCGTTTCGTCAGCAAATTGTCCCAAGAGCATGGTGTGCTGACTTTCGTCACCGCCAACAACAACCGGGTCATGCGCATCCAGCCACCGCTGGTGCTTACTGATGTCGAAGCGCAGCATTTTGTCGACGCCTTCAGCGCCGTGTGCAAGGACATGTCGACTTTTCTCGCCTGACCGGTCGAATGACCTGCAAAAGCCCTCGAAAGAGGGCTTTTGTCTATCTGTCGGGTGTTTTTGTGGCGTGGGAGTTACTGCGAAGTTTCTCCTCGATCCATGCTGTCGATAAACGCATATCGCGTAATGGCCATTCTAAATGCATACGAAAACGGACCTTGTGCATATGAAATTCAAAGCCCTTTGAATTGATTAATCAAAGACGCTGCATGAGAATTACTTACATTCAGTAACAGGTATTAAACATGAAACTTCCTCCGCTTGTCGCTGCTGTTTCGAGTCTAAGTAACGAAGAGATAACCCGTTACAGTCGACACTTGTTGATTCCTGATGTGGGCCTGGAAGGGCAGTGTCGTTTAAAAAGCAGCAAAGTATTGGTGATCGGTGCCGGGGGGCTGGGTTCGCCGGCGTTGCTTTACCTGGCGGCGGCCGGTATCGGTACCCTGGGCATCATCGACTTCGACCGGGTGGACGAGTCCAACCTGCAGCGCCAGGTGATCCACCGGGTTGCCACGGTGGGCCAATTGAAAGTTGACAGTGCCGCCGAGGCCATCCACGCGCTGAACCCCTATGTGAAAGTCGAACGTCACGAACAGCGGCTGGAGCCGCAAAGCGCCGTGCAGTTGTTCAGCCAGTACGACCTGATCCTCGATGGCACTGACAATTTCGCCACTCGTTACCTGGTCAACGATGCCTGTGTGTTGGCCGGCAAACCCTATGTCTGGGGTTCGATCTTCCGCTTCGAAGGCCAGGCCTCGGTGTTCTGGGAAGACGCCCCGGGCGGGGTCGGCCTCAACTACCGCGACCTATACCCCGAACCGCCTCCGCCCGAGCTGGCGCCATCCTGTTCCGAGGGTGGGGTGCTGGGCATTCTGTGTGCATCCATCGGCGCAATCATGGCCACTGAGGCGATCAAGTTGATCACTGGCATCGGCGATAGCCTGCTGGGGCGCCTGATGGTCTACGACGCGCTGGATATGACCTACCGGCAGATGCCGTTGCGCCGCTCCCCGGGCCGCCAGCCCATCACGGCCCTGAGCGACTATCAGGCCTTTTGCGGCCTGAGCGCGCCCCAGGGTGTGCAGGATTCGGACATTCCCTCGATCAGTGCCAGGCAATTGCAGGCGTTGCGTGAAAGCGGCCAGAACGTGTTGTTGATCGATGTGCGTGACCGCGCTGAATGGGACATCGTGCGGATCCACGGCGCCCAGCACCTTCCCAAGGGCCCGAAGACGGCAGAGCTGATCGAAGCTCGGTTCGGCAAGCAGGCCAATCTGGTCCTGCACTGCAAAACCGGTGTGCGCTCCAAGGCGGTATTGCGTGAACTCCAGGCGCGAGGCTTCAGCAACGTACGCAACCTTGAGGGCGGCGTGCTGGCCTGGGTCCGGGATATCGACCCTGCGTTGCCGGCCTACTGAACCTGAAGATGAGGACCGAGGATGTTGAGTATTCGTGCCGGCCTACTGGAAGCCATGCTGGAGCAGGCGCGGCGGGATCATCCATTGGAAACCTGCGGCATTGTCGTCGCACCGGCAGGTGTTCGTACCGCCGAACGATTGGTGCCGATGGACAACGCCGCCCGTTCGCCAACGTTCTTCAGTTTTGATCCCAGGCAACAACTGGCGGTCTGGCGAGCGCTGGATGAGCGAGACGAGGAGTGTCGGGTGATCTATCACTCCCATACCGCCAGCATCGCCTTTCCGAGCGCCGAAGATGTGCGTTTTGCCGGTGATTCATCGGTGCATTACGTCATTGTTTCAACACTGCAGACGGTTGATGAGTGCATTCGAAGTTTTCGAATCATCAATAACAAAGTGACCGAAGAGCGTATTTGCGTGGTTCGCTGAAACTTATAAGCGGCGTCGCTCAATTAAGTAATCAATGATCAAAGAGCTGTATAAGGCTCAGGGAGTTTTGCATGTCGATTTTTGTCACGGTGCCAACTTTGTTGCGTACGTTTACCCAAGATCAAAAACGCGTCGAAGTCCAGGGGCAGACCGTTCTTGAAGTCATCGAAGACATGGAAAAACAGTATCCGGGGGTCAAGGAACGACTGATCGGCGACGGTCAGGTGCATCGTTTCGTGAACATCTACGTCAACGATGACGACATCCGCTTTGCCGACAATCTCGCCACCACGCTCAAGGCCGGCGACAGCCTCACCATCCTCCCCGCCGTCGCTGGTGGTTGAGGCCGGACGCTGACCCGGGGCTGCGCGCGGCACCTCACCAGAGGCCCGCGCGTGGCGGTATGGAAACCTGCTGGTGTATGTCTTATGTCGCGTCTTCTACAAGGTTGCAGCCTCTCTGGCTGTGTTGAACAGGTGCCCGCCGGCTTTGCTGCGCTGGCCGCGTCACTGCGCTACCAGGCGACGGCGCTGGGCCTGGAGCACCACCACTCCCAGGGTGATCCGCTGGCTTGCGGTCTGGGGTTTGCCTTTCATCATCCGGATCTTTCGCCCATCGAAGGGGTGATTCACGGGTGGCCCGATGGCCGTGCCCACGGTGTCACCGAACACACCGTGCAGGCGGCCTGCGGATTGATGTCGGTGCATGGCCGGGCCAGTGGCAAGGCCCAGGGGCTGGGGCTCGATTATGTCTCGACCTTGAGCGCCAGCCTGGCCCTCCAGGGCGCGCTGGCCGCCGCCCTGGGGCAGTTGCGTGGCGGTCGTTTCAGTCACGTCAGCAGTTCCCTGGGCGCCGCCGGGGTGCTCGGTGTTGGTCAATACCTGGCCGGTGCCACGGCCTTTGATGAGGCCGAACGGCTGCTCCCCGGCGCGACCTGTTCGAAGAATCGTCCACCTTTCGTTTCCGCCGACGGTGTGCATTTCGAACTGGAAACCCTCGACGCCGAGCCTTGGCGACGTTTCTGGGCTGCGGTGGGCATCGACGCCGAACAGGCCGGGCAGGGCTGGAAGGCGTTCCTGTTGCGTTACGCCAAGGCGGTTGCGCCGATGCCAACGGTGTTTCGCCAGGCCTTGGCGCGGCTGTCCATGGCTCGCATCAGTGCCTTGTGCGCGTTGAACGGCATGGCTGTGTGCCCGCTGCGCAGCCTCGCCGAGCGGCGTGCCGACGAAGATTTGCCCGGGCAATTGAAACAAGGCCCTTGGGCGTTCGACTGCAGCGCTGCCGATGGCCGGACATTGCCCGCGCTGGCACTGGGCGAGTTGCCCTTGAGCGGTCTGACGGTGATTGAATCCTGTCGCCGGATCCAGGGGCCGTTGGCCGGTCATTTACTGGCGATGCTGGGTGCCGAGGTGCTGCGCATCGAGTTGCCCGGTGGCGATCCGTTGCGGGCCATGCCGCCGTGCGTCGACGGCGTGTCGGTGCGCTTCGATGCCCTCAATCGCCTCAAGCAGGTACGCGAACTCGATATCAAGTCAGCCGCCGGTCGCGAAGAGCTCTACGAGCGGGTCCGTCATGCTGACGTGTTCCTGCACAACTGGGCACCGGGCAAGGCGGCGGAGCTGGCGCTGGACCGCGCCGACCTGGCACGGATCAACCCGGGCCTGGTGTATGCCTATGCCGGTGGCTGGGGCCATGACCGCCCGGGTGAACCCTTGCCGGGCACCGACTTTGTTGTCCAGGCATGGTCCGGTGTCGGCGAACAGATCGGCCAGGCCTCGGGCTCCCCGGGTGGCTCGCTGTTCACCGTGCTCGATGTGCTGGGCGGTGTGGTCGCCGCCCAAGGGGTGACCGCCGCCCTGGTCCATCGTGCCCTCAGCGGCCAGTCAGTGCGCGTCGACAGCTCCTTGCTCGGGGCGGCCAATTTATTGTGTGCCCCATCACTGCAGGACGCGGATCAGCCCCAGGCCAGCCTGCTCAAGGGGGTGTACCCGACCCAGTCCGGGTTACTGGCGATCGATTGCCAGACCCCGGCGCAACTTGAACAACTGAACCGAATCCTCGCCCTGGACCCGCAAACCAGCCCGCAGAGGTTGGACGCATTGCTGGGCAGCGCCCTGTCTTCGCAAGCGGCCGCGACCTGGGAACAGGAGCTGGACGCCGCTGCCATACCGGCCTGCGTGGTCGTAGACGACCTGTCGCAGCTGGCCCAAGACCGCCGATTGAAGCCGTGCTTAAGCCTCAATGCCTATACCTCAGTCAACGCTCACTGGAGTTTTCGATGAATAACGCAGGCATCATTGATCTGGTTCCCGTTGAGGTTCGCAGTGTCTGGGAACGTGACGGAACCTACCCCAACCGTTCGGTTTACCAACTGTTCCGCGAGCACGCCCAGCGTGAGCCGGAAAAAACCGCCGTGCTCTCACCCGAGGGCACCCTCAGTTATGGCCAGTTGCATGACTATGCCTTGCGCATGGCCGCCGGACTGCGCGCCGCCGGGATCATGCCCGGCGATGTGGTGGCCTATCAGCTCACCAACAGTTGGCGTTGCTGCGCCATCGACCTGGCTGCCGCGGCGCTGGGCGCCGTGGTTGCGCCGTTTCCGCCAGGACGCGGCAGCCTGGACATCCAGGCACTGGTGCGGCGCTGCGATGCCCGGGCCGTGATCGTTCCGGCCGAGTATGCCGGCATCGATCTATGCCAGGTCGTCGAGGCACTGCGCCCGACCTTGTTGTCACTCCGGGTGTTGATCGTCGAGGGCAGTACCCGCGATGGCTGGTTGAGCCTGCAGGACCTGCTCGAAACCGAGCCCCTTGAAGCGGCGCAACTGCCCCAGGTTTGCCCCAATTCACCGGTGCGCCTGCTGGTGTCTTCCGGCACCGAGTCGGAACCCAAACTGGTGGCTTACTCGCACAATGCCCTGGTGGGCGGACGCGGGCGCTTCCTGCAACGCATCCATCCCGAGGGCGCCACGTTCCGCGGGTTGTACCTGGTGCCGCTGGGCTCATCGTTCGGTTCCACCGCCACCTTTGGCAGCCTGTCGTGGCTCGGTGGGTCGATTGCCGTCCTGCCGCAGTTCGATGTAGCAGCGGCTATCGAGGCCATTGAACGGCTGCGCCCGACCCACATCCTCGGAGTGCCAACGATGCTTCAGCGCATCGCAGCCGATGCACGTCTGGCCGAAGTCGACAAATCCAGCCTGCAGGGGTTGATCTGCGGCGGCTCGCTGATCGACGAAGTCACGGTGCGCCGTTGTGTCGAGGCCTTTGGCTGTGGCTTCATCAGCCTGTACGGTTCGGCGGACGGGGTGAACTGCCACAACACGCTGGACGATGCGCTGGAGGTGGTGTTCTACAGTGTCGGCCGACCGAACCCGGCGGTGTGCGCCATCAAGATTTTCGATGAGCAGGACCAGGAACTGCCCCAGGGCAGCGTCGGTGAAATCCGCGCGCGGGGGCCCCTGAGCCCGATGCAATACGTCAACGCTCCGGAACTCGATGCGCAGTATCGAGACGCCGAAGGCTGGGTCAAGACCGGCGACCTTGGCTACATCGATGCAGACGGCTATTTGATTCTGGCCGGACGCAAGAAAGACATCATTATCCGTGGCGGCGCCAACATCAGCCCGGTGCAGATCGAAACCCTGGCGACCGGTCATCCCGATGTGGTCAGTGTCGCCTGTGTGGCCGTGCCGGACCCGGACCTGGGCCAGCGCGTGTGCATTTGCGTGACCCTGCGCGAGGGCGCGCCGCGCTTCAGCTTGAGTGAATTGACCGACTACCTGCGCGAGCAAGGATTGGAAGTCAATAAACTGCCCGAGTACCTGCGCTTCTATAAACAGCTGCCGCTGACACCCGCGGGCAAGATCGACAAGAAATCCCTGGCCGCCGAAGTGGCGTTCCTGGAGAGCGGGGCGGGCATCGCATGTTGAGCGCGATGAGAGTCGGCAGCGCTCAGGACGTTGATGAGCGGGCGCGCCAGGTTCGGCGTTTTGTCGATGAGCGCATCCTTCCGGTGGAGCCCGAGCTGGCGGCCGAACCCCGACAAGCCGCCCGGCGCATCGCCGAGCTGAGTGCCCAGGCCCGGGCTGCCGGGTTGTGGGGCAGCTTCTACCCCCAGGCCTTGGGCGGTCGGATTGCCAGCCTGCGTGCTTATCTGCTGGTGGCCGAGCAGGAGGGCCGGTCCGAGTACGGGCCGGCGATCTTCGGCGACGACGCCACGTTGGATCTGCACATGTTGAGCCGCCATGCCGGCGAGGAGATCCGCCAGCGCTTTCTTGCTCCGTTGGCGGCGGGGACGATGGTCTCCAGCTATGGCATGTCCGAGCCGGACAGCATCGGTTCGATCCCGGCGACCCTGAGCAGCCACGCCGAACTGGTTGACGGCCACTGGCGGTTGAGTGGGCGCAAGTGGTTCATCTGCCGTGCCGAACGGGCGGCATTGGTCACGGTGATTGCCCGCACCGCGCCAGGGCCATTGGAGAGTGGGTTATCGATGTTGTTGGTTCCCACCGACTTGCCTGGCTTTCGCGTGGAACGACCCTTGTCGATTCTCGGGCGGTTTTCCGGACAGGGGGAGCTTTCATTCGATCAGGTTCAAGTCCCGGCCAGTCATGTGCTGGGCGAGGTAGGGCAGGGCCTGGCATTGATGCAAGAGCGCCTGGCGCTGGGGCGCATCCTGCGTTCGGTGCATTGGCTGGGGCTGGCCCAACGCTGCTTCGACCTGATGTGCGCACGTATCCATTCGGCCCGCGGCGTGCAGGCGCGGCTGGCGGATAAACAGCTGGTGCGCCAGCGGGTGTTCCGGGTTTACCAGGGCATTGCCAGCGCCCGCGCACTGCTTCACGACGCTGCCGACAAATACGACGCCGGCGTTGCCAACAGTATTGAGGTGAACATCGCCAAGGTCGCCGCTTCCCAGGCCTTGAGCGAGGCTGCGGACTCGGCGATCCAGATCATGGGTGCCGAAGGCCTGAGCGAACTGTCACCGTTGTCGGGGATTTATCGCACGGCGCGCACCACCCATATCCTCGACGGCACCGACGATGCGCTGGTGAGCGCGGTAGGCCGGCAGTTGCTCGACAGCTGCGACGAAACGGGCCTGGACTTCGATTGGCCGTCCGTGATGGCGGGGGCAGGTCGATGAGCGAGCACAATCCTTCACGGGGCGTTTGGCTGCGGCTGGTGCTGACGGCGGCAATGGCCTTGCCGATGCTGATTTTCTACGCAGTCGGCACCCTCGGGCCGTTGATGGTCGCAGACCTCGGTGTGCCGACCCATTGGTTGGGATGGCTGATCACCAGCGCGTTCGGTTTTGCCGCCGTGCTGTCGTTGTGGGCCGGGCCATTGGTCAATCGTCTGGGAACCCGGCGTGCCCTGGCATTGCTGTTCTGGAGCACGGTGGCGGCTTATGGGTTACTGGCGAGCTTGCCCGGATTCATGGGCGTCGTACTGGCCCTGGCGGCCTGCGGCATTGCCCAGGCGCTGGCCAATCCGGCGACCAATCTGTTGATCGCCGAGCGCGTCGAGCCCCGGCAAAAGGCGGCGGTGGTCGGCTTGAAACAGTCCGGGGTGCAGGTCTCGGCCTTGTTCGCTGGCCTGTTGTTGCCCAGCCTGGCCCTGAGTCTGGGCTGGCGCGGTGCCTTGGCCACGCTGCTGTTGCCAGCATTGTTCCTGGCGCTGTTGGGCCCGCGGGTGGCCGCCCGTGAACATTCGGGCAACCCCCTGGGATTTGCCTTGAGTCGACCCAACACACGCCTGGCGTTGCTGATGAGCGTGCAACTGTGTGTAGGCATCGTGTTGTCGTCGTTCGTGACCTTTCTTGGGGTCTTTGCCGCCCAGCAAGGCATGACCGCGCAATGGATCGGCGCATTGATCGCCGGTTTCGGCGTGATGGGCATCGCCGCCCGGGTCGTGCTCACCCCGTTGGGCGCGCGGATGGTCGATGAGTCCTGGTTGCTGTTGGTGCTGTTGCTGTTGTCAGGCGTGGCGTTGTGGCTGACCTCGTTGGCCTTGCCCGTGCGTCATTGGCCGCTGTGGGCGGGCGCCTTGGGCATGGGCCTGACTGCCGTGGCGACCAATGCCATCGCGATGAGCATGGTGCTGCGCGATCCAGGGTTTGGTAGCCCGGCGTCGGCTGCCGGGCTGCTGTCGGCGGGTTTTTTCGGCGGGTTTGCCGTGGGGCCACCTTTGTTTGGCCTGTTCCAGCGCGGACCGTGGGGGTTCGCCGATGCGTGGTTGCTGTTGATCGGCGTACTCGTGGTGGGTGGCGCGTCGAGCCTGCTGTTGATTCGTCTGCGGCAACGCCACAAGGCGTCGGCCGTCACCGGGCTGAGGGCGGTCAAATGAACCTCGCCCAGGCGTGGCAAGAACCGTTGCGGCTCGATGAGACCTATCGCGCCATTGCGGCGATCCTCAGGCGCATGGAGCAGATCCAGGCCTCTTGTGCGCAGGGTTTTCCGTTGTATTGCACGGGGGCTGACAGTCATTGGAAAGTGTCGGCTGGCGGCTCCTGGCTGGGCGGGTTCTGGGCTGGAATGTGGTGGCTGCGCGCCCATCGCAGCGCACTGCTGGACGACCGTCGCCAGGCCCGCCGGATCACCGAACGGCTGCGGGACAAACTGGGCAGCGCCACGCATCATCGCAGCCTGATCTTTCATTACGGCGCAGGGCTGGGCAGTTGTTTGCTGGATGACGCCATGGCCCATGAACTCGCGGAGCAAGCGGTGCTGGAACTGGCGCGGGCCTTCGATCCGTTGCTCGGTTGCATTGCACTGGGGCGGGACATGGGCGGCGGCGAGCAGGGTGATCAGCGCCTGAGCATCGACCCGCTGGCTGCCACACTGCAATTGTTCTCGCGTCGGGCCGACCCTCGGCTGTTGAGCCTCGGACGGCAACAACTGCAGGCTTCCTTTCGTGGTTGCGCCGCTGGCGACGGGGCCTGGAGCAGTCAGGCTTGCCATGAAAATGGCCAGTGGCGTGCCGACGACAGGCCGGGCAATTGGTCCCGGGGCCAGGCCTGGGCGATGCTTGGCCTGAGTGTCGGTGCCCGGTTGTATGGCGCGCCTTACCAACAGGATGCCGTGCAGGCCTGCCAGTACTGGCAACGCAGTCGGGGTGTGGACGCACCGTTCAATCGCCTTTCCGAACCCCAGGGGCCGGACGATCCCTGTGCGGCGGCGATGGCGTCGCTGGCCCTCCTAGGGCTGGCGTCCCAGGTACCCGCCGGCGAGGTACTGCACCATCAGGCCGGTGCGCAACTGGCGGCGATTATTCGCGGCGGCGATTTTCACGAGGGACGTTTCGTCGGCCATTGCTACCGGACATCGGCCGCTGAGGAGCAGAAAGTGGAGTCGGCCTGTGGCAGTTTTTTCCTGCTGGCGGCATTACTGGCTTGGGCCGGTGAGCTTGATCCAAACGTTATCTAGGCGGCTCTCCCAGAAGGAACCCAGCCTTCGCAGCCAGCAGTGAGTAAAAATTTCCCCCTTTCAGGGCACTCAATCCCTGTTACCTGCCTTTTTGCACCTATTCGACCCGTTCCAGGGCTCGCCTAAAAAAGCTGAAATAAACGTTTCAGCTTTTTTAGGCTGTTTTGTCGCAAAAACGAAAATAAATTTCGCTTTACCGTAACTTTGCGCCGGTTTTTCTAGCGCAGTCTTGATGCATCGCGCTTGGGCACAGCCTTTGCTACGGCTCAATAGCGAAAACCAGCGCATCGTTGGATTCAGTATAGGAGTCATTTCGCCACGCAGATTTAATCAAGGGGGCGCACGTCATCCAGACGCAAAGGCCAGATCAGAGACCGTTGCTATCGAGGTGCTCAGAGAAACAGGGCTCATTAAAACAAAGCAAGGCCGGACCATTGGAATGACGAAGTGATAAGAAATGCCGTGTAGAACGCGGCTCGGAGTTGGCTATGCCCCACGCTTTTTTTAATGAAATGTATGACGCAAAGGGTGACTGCCGCCCGCATTACCAAGCCTTCTCACGCTGGCTGGCGGACACGCCGCTTGAACTGCTTGAACAACGCCGTCGCGAAGCTGACCTGCTGTTCCACCGGGCCGGTATTACGTTCACCCTCTATGGGGACGAGCAGGGCACCGAACGGTTGATTCCATTCGACATCATTCCTCGCAGCATCAAGGCCAGCGAGTGGCAGATGGTCGAGCGGGGCTGTATCCAGCGGGTCCAGGCCCTGAACATGTTCCTGGCCGACATCTACCACGGGCAGCACATCCTCAAGGAAGGCATCATTCCAGCCGAGCAGGTGCTCGCCAACGAGGGTTATCAGATCGCGATGCAGGGCCTGAACCTGCACCGGGGCATTTATGCCCACATCGCCGGTGTCGACCTGGTTCGCGACGGTGACGGCAGTTACTACGTGCTCGAAGACAACCTTCGCACCCCCAGCGGCGTGAGCTACATGCTCGAAGACCGCAAGATGATGATGCGCCTGTTCCCTGAGCTCTTCGCCGCCCAACGCGTAGCCCCCATCGACCACTATCCGAACCTGCTGCTCGATACCCTGAAAAGCTCAAGCCCCCTGGACAATCCCACCGCCGTGGTGCTGACCCCGGGCCGCTTCAACAGTGCCTATTTCGAACACGCGTTCCTGGCCCGTGAAATGGGTGTGGAACTGGTGGAAGGCGCCGATCTGTTTGTGCGTGACGACCACGTCTACATGCGCACCACCGCCGGCCCTCGGCAGGTGGATGTGATTTATCGCCGTCTTGACGATGCCTACCTCGACCCGTTGTCGTTCAACCCCGACTCCATGTTGGGTGTTCCAGGGCTGATCGCCGTTTACCGTGCGGGCAATGTGGTACTGGCGAACGCGGTCGGCACGGGCGTGGCCGATGACAAGTCGATTTACCCTTACGTCGACGAGATGATCCGTTTCTACCTGACCGAAGAACCGATCCTGAAGAACGTGCCCACCTGGCAGTGCCGCAAGCCCCAGGACCTGTCCCATGTGCTGGCCAACCTGCCCGACCTGGTGGTCAAGGAAACCCAAGGCTCCGGCGGCTACGGCATGCTGGTCGGCCCTGCGGCCACGGCGGCGGAAATCGAAGACTTCCGTACGCGCCTCAAGGCCCGTCCCGAAGCCTACATTGCCCAGCCAACCTTGAGCCTCTCCACATGCCCGACCTTTGTCGAGAGCGGCATCGCCCCGCGTCACATCGACCTGCGTCCGTTCGTGCTGTCGGGCAAGGAAACCCGCCTGGTGCCTGGCGGGCTGACCCGCGTGGCGCTTCGCGAAGGCTCGCTGGTGGTGAACTCGTCCCAGGGCGGCGGCACCAAAGACACTTGGGTAGTGGAGGACTAAGACATGCTTTCAAGAACCGCTTCTGACCTCTATTGGATGTCCCGCTACCTGGAACGCGCCGAGAACCTGGCGCGTATGCTCGAAGTCAGTTACTCGCTGTCATTGATGCCCCAGGCCGGACGCAGCGATGGCCATGCCGAGCTGGCGATGTCGCTGCTGGCGGCTGGTACGCTGGACGATTACAACGCGCGTTATGACGCGCTGAACACCGAACGCATGCTGCACTTCTTCGCGCTGGATGAAACCAACCCGGGCAGTATCTATAGCTGCCTGCGGGCCGCACGGACCAACGCCCATGCGGTGCGCGGGCGGATCACCGCCGACATGTGGGAGAACATCAACGCCACCTGGCTGGAAATGCGCAACATCGCCAGCAACGGCCTGGGCCGCTATGGCATCAGTCATTTCTGCGAATGGGTCAAGGAGCGCTCGCACCTGTTCCGTGGAGCGACCTCGGGCACCATCATGCGCAACGATGCCTACTGCTTCATTCGCCTTGGGACCTTTATCGAGCGGGCGGACAACACCCTGCGCCTGCTGGACGCACGCTACGAAATGTTCGGCGAGGAGTCGGAGGAGGTCAGCGACAATTCTGCCCGTGGTTATTACCAGTGGAGCGCCTTGTTGCGCGCGCTGTCCTCGTTTGAAGCGTTCAACGAGATCTACCGTAACGCGCCCAATGCCGAGCAGGTCTCGGAGATGTTGCTGCTGCGCGCCGACGTTCCGCGCTCGCTGCATGCCTGTATCGAGGAGTTGGACCATATCCTCGCCAGCCTGCCGGGCAACAACGGCCGGCCGGCGCAGCGCCTGGCCGCCGAGCTGAATGCGCGCCTGCGCTATTCCGGGATCGACGAGATCCTCGCCTCGGGCCTGCACCAGTGGTTGACCGACCTCATTGGCCAGATCCGCCATTTGGGCCAGACCGTTCACGAGTCTTATCTGGAGGTCGTATGAAACTGTCCATACGCCACGACACGACCTACAGCTATGCCGATGAAGTCTGCACCAGCATCCAGTTTCTGCGTTTGACGCCCAAGAACACCGAGCGCCAGCGCATCCTTGAGTGGCACTTGGAACTGCCGCGGCTGGTGCGCAGTCAGATCGACCCTTACGGCAACATCCTGCACGTGATGACCATGGACGAGCCCCACGGCGCCTTGGTGCTGACGGCTTATGGCCAGGTGGAAATCGACCAGACGGTGGAGATGGAGGCGGACACTCAGTCGCCATTGCCATTCCTGCGCACCAGCCCTCTGACCCAGGCAGATGATGCGCTCAGCGCCTTCGCTGTGGAGCAATGCGGGGCACGGCGTGATCGTGCGGCGCTGACCGACTTGATGCATGGCCTGGCTGCCCGCATGCCCTACAGCCCCGGCACGACGGCAGTCAGCAGCACCGCCGCCGAGGCGTTTGCCGGTGGTAGCGGGGTGTGTCAGGACCACACTCATGCGTTCCTGGCCTGCGCGCGCAGCCTGGGGATCCCGGCACGCTATGTGTCCGGTTACCTGTGCACCGAAGATGAAAACCATCTGGCGAGCCATGCCTGGGCGGAAGCCTGGCTGGACGACGGCTGGTACAGCTTCGACGTGACCAACCGCCTGACTCGCCCAGACCGCCACCTGAAACTGGCGGTCGGCCTGGACTACCTCGACGCCTGCCCGGTACGCGGCATGCGTCGCGGCGGCGGGGCGGAGCAGATGCAGGCAAGGGTGCAGGTGAGCTCGATGGTGCAGGTGCAGCACCAGTAGCCCAGTAAACCTGAAGACCTCATCGCGAGCAGGCTCGCTCCCACGGGTATTGGTGGTGAACATCGAATCGATGAACACCCGAGAACCCCTGTGGGAGCGAGCTTGCTCGCGATGACGGCAGCCCATCCGACATCACCGTCAGCTGACCCACCGCTTTCGCGAGCAAGCCCGCTCCCACAGAAGGTCTGTGGCGAGCATCAGATCTGAAAACACCCGAGAACCCCTGTGGGAGCCGAGCTTGCTCGCGATGGCGGTCGCCCGGCCAACATCGCCGCAAGCTGACTCACCGCCATCGCGAGCAGGCTCGCTCGCCCACAAAAATCAGCCGTCACCCCTGACCCCTGCGTACCCACCAAATGAAGCTTTCGTGACAAAAGTTCGGTAGCACATCGCCATTCCCGTCATGCCTGTGTGACGTGTTCAAGGGGACCTGCAAGGTCGTTTTGGAACCGGGGCGCGAAGCCGGGAGTGAGGCAATGGGGACTATGGAACGTTATTCAAAAGTGGGCATGCAGGAGCTCGACCAGCGGCTGTCGAAGATCGTCGAGGCGGCGCGCAAGCAGCCGGTCTCGGTGTATCGCTACGGCGCTCCGTGGGTTTGGATTGTTTCCCAGGATGACTGGCAGGGCGCGCTCAAGGAGGTGTCCAGCTATATCCCACAGGGCCATTCACTGGTGTTGCTGCGTCCGCAGATCGACGACCTGCTGGACGAGCATCGTGACGTGCTGCAAGGCCTCAACGCGCATGCCGAAATGCTGATCGCGCCACAGACCGCCATGCATATCCTCCTGCTGCAACTGCTCTATTCGGTGCCCAGCGAGCAGCAGCTCTATGAACAACTCAACTACAACCTGCTGTTCCGCTGGTTCGTCGGCCTGGACCTGAATCAGAAGGTCTGGAGCTTCAACGTCCTGAGCAAAGACCTCGCCACACTGCTGGGCGATGCGCGTGCGGTGAGGCTCATCCAGAAAATCATCGGTGAAGTGTTCTGTGGCGCCTTGCTGCAAATGCCGGAGTTCTCCTTGAACTTCGCACTGTTGCACACCTGGCTGGCCCGGCACATCACGACATCGACCGCAAGCAATTGAGCCGTACTTTGAATTCAGGGGGTGGTGTGGAGCATTTCTTCAAATCGCGGCCAGCGCTGTGGGGCTGGCTGTTGCTGGCGGTCGGGGGGCCGTCGGCATTCGCTGCAGAAGGAGGGCAGGAGGCCGAAGCGGCACCGGCGCGCCTGGTGGATGTGAACGAGTATTTCGTACGCGGCAATACCGTGCTCGACGCCCGGGCCATCGAAGAAGCGGTATACCCGTTCCTCGGCCCACAGAGGGCCTTGAGCGATATTGAAGGGGCCCGGGAAGCATTGCAAAAAGCTTATCAGGCACGCGGTTATCAATCGGTGTTCGTCGAGCTGCCGGAGCAGAAGGTCGAGGACGGTATCGTCTACTTGCAGGTCAGCGAGACCAAGGTCGGCCGGGTCCGTGTCGTCGGGGCCAAGCACTATTCGCCCGTGGAAATTCGCGAGGATGTTCCAGCGCTCAAGGAGGGTGAAGTGCCCGACTTCGCCCAGGTCCAGAGCGAGTTGGCGCAATTGAACAAAACCCCGGGACGGCAGGTGATGCCGCTGGTGCGCGAGGGCCAGCGACCGGGCACCATGGACGTTGACTTGCAGGTCGAAGACCAGAACCCCTGGCAAGCCAGCCTGGGGTTGAACAACGACTACAGCGCCGACACCGAGAAGCTGCGCACCGTCGCCAGCCTGGGCTACAACAACCTCTGGCAACTGGGCCACAGCATTTCGCTGACCTTCTTCACCGCGCCCCAGGACACCGAGAATGCCAAGGTCTGGTCGGGTTCCTATACCGCACCGTTGAGCGAACGCTGGAGCGTGCAGTTCTCTGGTTATCAGTCCGACAGCAACGTGGCAACGGTGGGCGGTAGCAATGTGTTGGGCAAAGGTCATTCCTATGGTGTCTCGGCGATCTACACCCTGCCGTCCAGCGGCGCCTGGGCCAACACCTTTTCCGTCGGAGTCGATTTCAAGGACTTCGAGGAAGAGCTGAACCTGGGCGGCGCCAGTGACAAGGCTCCGCTCAAGTACGCGCCATTCACGTTCGCTTACAACGGCTTTCGCTACACCGAAAACAGCCAGTTGGGCCTCGGCCTGAGCCTGGTGGCGGGCACTCGCAGCCTGCTGGGTTACGGCAGTTCCGACGAAGAGTTCGACTACAAACGCTATCGCGCCAGCCCCAGCTTCGCGGTGCTCAAGGGCGACGGCAACTACACCTTCACCTTCGGCAACGATTGGCAGACTGCGTCCAAGGCTGCCTTCCAGCTCGCCTCCGGGCCGCTGGTCTCCAACGAGCAGTTTTCCGCCGGTGGCGCCACGTCGGTACGCGGTTATCTGGCCGCCGAGCGCACCGGGGACGACGGCTACCTGCTGTCCCAGGAGCTGCGCACACCGTCCCTCGCCAAGTTCCTCGGCAGCTACGTCCAGGAATGGCGTTTCTATGCCTTCGCCGAAGGCGCGCAGTTGTACCTGCGTGACGAACTGCCTGACCAGGAAGCCGACTACAGCCTGGCCAGCGTTGGCCTGGGCACTCGCGCGAGCCTGAGCAAATGGCTGTCCGGCAGCCTCGATTGGGGCTACCCGCTGCTCGACGGGCCGAACACCTTGAAACAGGAATCGCGCCTGCACTTCAACCTGCAAGCGACGTTTTGAACCCAGGAGTCATGTCCATGCAACGCTTATTGTTATCCCTGTTTATTTGCCTGGGGCTGGCGCTTCCGGCCACCGCCAATGCCTGGTGGCAGGACGATTGGCATTATCGCAAACAGATTTCGGTGGACACCACGCCCCAGGGGGCTGCCATCGCCCAGGCTCTGGGGCGCACCGCGCTGCTGGTGCGTCTGCACACCGGCAACTTCACCTTCGACGGCGTCAAGGACGACGGCTCGGATCTGCGCTTTGTCAGTGCCGATGACAAGACCGTGTTCAATCACCAGGTCGAAAGCTTCGACCCGCTGATGGGCATGGCGCTGATCTGGGTCGATGTGCCAAGCGTGGAGGGCGGTCAGCGTCAGGACCTGTGGATGTATTACGGCAACCAGAAAGCGCCGGCCACCGGCAGCGGCCAGTTGACCTTCGACCCGGACTACACCGCGCTGTATCACTTCGACGGCGCCACTGGCGTACCGCCCAAGGACACCACCGCCTACGGTAACAATGCCCAGGGTGCGGCTGGCACCAGCATCGACGGCGTGATCGGGCGTGCCTTGCAGTTCAACGGCCAGCCGCTGTTGTTGCCGGCCAGCCCTTCGTTGCAACACAGTGCTGGCGCGGCGTTCACCTTCAGCACTTGGCTGCGTCAGGACCAGGCCAGCGGCGAGCAAATCGTCCTGGCCCGTCGCGAAGCCGCCACCAGCCTGTTGATTGGCGTAAACCAGGGTGTGCCGTTCGTAGCGATCAACGACCAGCGCGCGGTCTCGACCCAGCCGCTGAATCCCGGCCAATGGCAGCACCTGGCGTTGACTGCCTCGGGCGACCGGGTCGTGTTGTATGTCAATGGACGTGAAACCGCGAGTCTGGCGGTGGCGATGCCAGCGTTCAATGCGCCGATTGCCTTGGGCGCTGAGGTTTCCGCCGGGGCCTTCGCGCCCTTCAGCGGGGCCATGGATGAAGCGCGCCTGTCCAAGGTTGCCCGCCCGGCGCCACTGCTGTTGGCCGACGCCAATGCCCAGGGCGCGGAATCGAAACTGGTGGCCTATGGGGTCGATGAAGAGCAATCCGGCTTCGGTTTCGGCAGCCTGGGTTTCCTGCTCAACGCCGTGCCGATGGACGCCTGGGTGATCATCGGGGTGCTGGTGCTGATGATGTTCCAGTCGTGGATCATCATGATCCGCAAGAACCGCATGGTCAGTCGCCTCAGCGTGGCCAACGAAGCCTTCCGCGAGCAGTTCGCCAGGATCGGTACACGCCTGGAAATGTTCGCCGACGACCAGGACCTCGCCCAGCGCCTGCAACACTCGTCCTTGTGGCGCTTGTACCTGGTGGCCGTCAAGGAAATCCGCACCCGCCGCGAGCAGGGCGCCGACACTTCGTCGGTGTCAGCGGCCACCATCGAAGCGATCCGCTGCTCCATGGACGGTGTGCGCACCCGAGAAAACCAGCAGCTCAGTTCGAAGCTCTCGACCCTGTCCAATGCCATCGCCGGCGGCCCGTACATTGGCCTGCTCGGCACGGTGCTGGGGATCATGGTGGTGTTCCTCGGCACGGCGATGGCCGGTGACGTGAACATCAACGCCATCGCCCCGGGCATGGCCGCGGCATTGCTCGCCACCGCCATGGGCCTGTTCGTCGCGATTCCCGCGCTGTTTGGCTACAACCGCCTGATCACCCGCAACAAGGAAGTCAGCGCCGACATGCGGGTGTTCGTCGACGAGTTCATCACGCGCCTGGCCGAGATGCACGGTGAAGGCCAGTCCGGTGAAGCGGCGCAGCGCCGCAATCATCACGCCCCATCGTCCGTACCGGCCTGAGGAAATTGTCATGGCTAGCGTAAACGCTTCACACGATGACGACGATGACGCGGCGGTCGACAGCATCAACATCACGCCGCTGGTGGACGTGCTCATGGTGGTGTTGGTGATGTTCATCCTCACCGCCACGGCCCAGGTGTCGGGTATCCAGATCAATCTGCCCAAGGCCAGCGCCTCGGTGTCGTTGTCCGAGGCCAAGACCAAGGCGATTTCGGTGAATGACGGCGGGCAGGTGTTCCTCGATGCCTACCCGGTGACCCTGGCCGAGCTGGAAGAGCGCCTGCGCATCGAGAAGGCCCAGAACCCGGACTTCCCGATCATCGTGCGCGGCGACGCCACGGTGCAGTACCAGAAAGTCATCGAAGTGCTGGATCTGTTGCGGCGTCTGGAACTGTCCCAGGTCGGTCTCGTGACCGGCAAACCGAGCCAGGGCTGATCATGACTGCCAGACTTCCCATCAACCCGCCCCCGGTGAAGACCTCGCCGCTGCGCCTGCTCAAGTGGGCCGCTGGCCTGGTGCTCGGCGCCGTGGCGGCCTGGCTGCTGTGGCAGTGGGCCAACGACATGAGCGGTGTGCGGCGCGAAGCGCCGAAGGTGCCGACCATTATCCCACTGCCGCCACCGCCACCCCCGCCGCCGGAGAAACCCAAGGAACCGGAGCCCCAGGTCGAGGAAAAGGTGCCCGAGCCAGAGCCGACCCCGGAACCCGAAGAGGTCAAGCCCGAGGAAGAAGCGCCGCCGTCGCCGGTGGATGACCTGGCCAACCCGATGCAGATGGAGGGTGATGCCCAGTCTGGCAATGACGCTTTCAACATCGGCGCCGGCAAGGGGGGCGGCATGGCCGGGGCCGGCGGCGGACGCCTGGGCAATGGCACCTATAGCCAGTTCCTGGCGTTCACCTTTCAGCGTCTGCTGCGGGAAAACCCCGACCTGCGCAGCCTGGCGTTCTCGCTGCAGGCCGACGTCTGGCTCAGTGCCGTGGGCGAAATCACCCGGGTCGAGCTGGTCAAGTCCAGCGGCAACCCGCAAGTGGATGAACAGGTGATGACAGCCCTGCGTACCGCGCCCCATTTGAGTGAGCGGCCACCGGCCTCCCTGACTTTGCCTGTACGCCTGTCCTTGCAGGGACGGCGTCCGGGTTAACCGACTATTTGACAGCTTGCCAACAGGAGTTGTGTGCAGATGATTTCCAATGTGAATCGATTGTCGTGGGCAGTCGGCCTGATCGTTCTGGGCCTGTCCGGGCACTCGTTGGCCGCCCCGGCGCCTTCGGAAAACGCCACGATCAATCTGATCCGCCTGCTGGTGCAGCAGGGCGTGTTGAAGCAGGACCAGGCCGATGGCTTGATCGCCCAGGCCGAACGGGAAGCCGTGCAGGCCCGCCAGGCGGCCACGGCGATTGCCGCAGCGCCCGCCGGTGCGCCGGGGGACGTGCGGGTGCAATACGTGCCGAATATCGTGCGCGAGCAGATTCGGGATCAGGTCAAGGCTGAAGTCATGGCCACCGCCAAACAGGAAAACTGGGCGCAGCCCAACACGTTCCCGGATTGGGTTTCGCGGATCAGTTTTGATGGTGACATTCGCCTGCGGGATGAGTCGCGCTACTACTCGGGCACCAACAGCAATGAAATCGTCGACTTCGCCCGACTCAATGACCGGGGGCCGTACGACGTCAATCCCAACAGCAGTTCCAGCCTGCCACCGCTGCTCAACACCCGCGAAGACCGGGAAAACCTGTTTCGCCTGCGCGCACGCCTGGGTATGAAAGCGGTGATAGCCCCGCAATGGACCGCGGGCATTCGCATCGGCACCGGCTCGGACAACAACCCGGTGTCCACCACGCAGACCCTGGGCGGCGGTTTTGGCAAGAAAGACATCTGGCTCGACCAGGGTTACCTGACCTGGAAGCCCTCGGATGAATTGACCCTGACCGGCGGGCGTATCGCCAACCCGTTTTTCGCCACCGATCTGCTCTATTCCGGTGACCTGAACTTCGACGGCGTGGCGGCGATTTTCAACCGCAAGCTCAATCAGGATTGGGGCCTGTTCGGCACCGTCGGGGCGTTTCCGGTGGAGTACACCAACGACACCAGCACCAGCAATGGCTCGGACAAGGAAGAGAGCGACAACAAGTGGCTGTACGGCGCGCAACTGGGGGCCAACTGGGCGATCAACGGCAGCAACCGCCTCAAGGGGGCATTGGCCTACTACCGTTTCGACGACATCGAAGGCCAGCGTTCTTCGCCGTGCCAACCTTGGGCAGGGGACCCTGGCTGCGACAGCGACGGTTCACGCGTGGCATTCATGCAAAAGGGCAACACCGTGTTCCTGCTGCGGGACATCACGCCCAACCCGCTCAACCCGTCCACCACGCCACAGCCGCAGTATGTCGGCCTGGCCTCGGAGTTCAACCTGCTGGACCTGAACCTGGTATGGGATGCCGATCTGCCCGAAGACCTGAAACTGCGCAGCCAGGCCAACTACGTCCACAACCTGGGCTACGACGAAGGCGAGATGCGCAAGCGTTCCGCAGGGCAGTTCGCCAACAACCTGGACAGTGACGGCAACGTGGAAAGCGGCGCGAACGCCTGGATGCTCCAGTTCACCCTGGGCAATTCGCTGGAGCTCAAGCGCGAGGGCGACTGGAACCTGTTCGCCGGCTACAAGTACATCCAGCCGGACGCCTTGCCGGACGGCTTCAATGACTCGTCGTTCCACTTGGGCGGCACCAACGCCAAGGGCTATTTCCTGGGCGGCAACTATGGCTTGGCGAGCAACGTCTTCGCCACTGGCCGCTGGCTGAGTTCCGAAGCGGTGTACGGCGCGCCGTACGACATCGATGTCTTGCAGCTTGAAATCAACACGCGCTTTTAAGCGCAGGGAGGCCTCATGAAAAGGCGAGCCAAATACCCATGTCCGGGTGCGTTGCTGGTGCTGGGGCTGCTGCTGAGCGGCCTGGCTCACGGCGAAGGCCTGGAAGAACGACTGCGGGCCCAGCTGCGCAGCACCACCGCGCAGTTGCAAGCCCTGCAGAGCGAACAGGCCCAGGCCAGCGCAGCGCGGCAGGCTGCAGAGGGCCAAGCCAAGGAGGCCCAGGCGCAGATCAAGCAATTGACTGCACAACTGAGCAAGGCCCAGGCCCTGAATGAGCAGTTGGCCGGGCACCAGCAAAACCTGCAAAGCCAGGCCCAGGCGCAGGTCGCGGCCAGCAACGAGCAGATCGGCAAGTTCAAGAAAGCCTACGACGAACTGTTGACCCTGGCCCGTGGCAAGGAGACCGAGCGCGCGCGTCTGGCGGCGCAATTGACCGAGCGTGACACACAAGTGCAGCAATGTTCGGTCAAGAATCAGCAGATGTACGAAGTCGCCAAGACGCTGCTCCACGCCTACGAAACCATTGATGTGAGCGACATCATGAAGATCCGCCAGCCGTTCGCCGCCAAGACTCGGGTGCGTTTCGAAGAACTGGCCCAAGGCTTTGGCGATGACCTCTACAAGAACCGTTTCGATGCGCCCCAGGCCTCGATCACTCACTGATTAGCAAGGAAGAATCGACATGACTTCAATGATCGAACACGTCTCGGTAAAGTCCCTGACCGAGCTGTTGCAGACCGCCGGATACCGGGTCAACGAAACCGAGCAAAACGGCATCGTGCAGCTGCTCAGTGCCAGCCAGGGCATCGGCTATGCGGTGCGCTTCGGCAACCCGGCGCCGACGGCGGGCGAGTATCTGGACTTCACCTTTAGCTGCGCCTTGCGCGTGCAGGGTGAGTTGCCGGCCGGGTTGGCGGAACTGTGGAACGCCTCGCGGCGCTTTGCCCGTTTGTCGCTGCAAGGCGAGTTCCTGGTGATGGAAATGGACGTGGTGGTCGCCGCAGGCGTGAGCGCCGATCATTTGCGCAGCAATCTGGAGCTGTGGGATCGCCTGTTGCAGGAGTTCATTGTCTACCTGCGCGAATACAGCCAGAACGCGGCGCGAGTGCAAACCCAGGACGAGGCCGCCGAGGTCTCGCTGGAGGAGGTTGCCGCATCGTGAAAAAACCGACTGTCGTCATCAGCGCCGCGGCGCTAGGGCTGGTCGCCGTGGCCGTGGTGCTTGGCCTGCGGCCGGGCAACGATCCGGTGGCTGCGGTGCAAGCCGCAAGCGTTGTTTCAGTCGACGCGCCGAGCCTGGCGCGGTTGGGCAACCAGCAAGTCAGCCCTGATGAACTCAAGACGTTGTTGGCAACCCTGGCCCCCGAAGTTCGCCAGCAAATGCGTGGCAACCGGGCTGCGCTGGAAGGCTGGATCCGTGCGCGGCTGGCGGAAAAAGCGGTGCTGGAGCAAGCCGATGCCCAGGGCTGGCGGCAGCGTCCGGAAGTGGAACGCCAGACGCAGGTTGCCGTCGAGCAAATCGTCTTTCGCGACTACTTGCAGTCAGTCAGCCAGGTGCCGGCCGGCTTTCCCAGTGACGAAGAGTTGAAGCAGGCTTACGACGCCGGGAAAGCCAATTGGACCGCGCCAGCGTTGTACCGGGTGAGTCAGATTTTCCTGGCGGCGACTGACCCGCAAACGGTAGAGGCTGTGCGCCGGCAAGCGCTGGAACTGAGTAAAAAAGCCCAGGCGTCGCCCGCCGATTTTGCCGTCCTGGCCAGCCGTTTTTCCCAGGATCGCGCCAGTGCCGAGCGCGGTGGCGACAGTGGTTTCCAGCCGCTGCAGCAACTGGTGCCGCCGGTGCGTGAGGCGGTGGCACGCTTGAAAATCGGCGCTGTGTCGGACCCGGTGCAGAGTGCGGCGGGGTTTCATGTGATCAAGCTCACCGAACAACAACCGGCCCGGGAGGCGACCCTGGACGAAGTCCGCGAGCGCCTGACCCAGGCCTTGCGCGCCCAGCGCCAGGAGCAGATCGCCAAGGCCTACCTGGACGGCATGCTCGACACCGCGACCTTGAGTATTGATGGGGCACAGTTGAGCAAGGTGTTGGAGGAGGGGCTTTAGCCAGGTCTACACCAAACCCGTGGCGAGGGAGCTGTGTTGTTTGGAAGACTCGCGCAGCCACACGTATTCGCATAACCGACAGGGAGTCACCAATGTCATTCATCGAGCCCGCAGGACGCCAGGCTATTACCCCTTATCGCACGCCGTTGCGTGTTCCCGCTCCCTGGCTGGCGCTGGTCGGGGGTATCGAGCCGCAGGTGGCGCAGTGTTTTCTGGTCAGTGCCCGTTGCGGCTGCTTCATGCAGGCGGCCCGCAGCCTCAACGTCAAGACGACCTGGTTGCGCAAGCAACTGGCGCATCTGGAGGCGCGCCTGCAATGCACGTTGTTCAGCTTTCAGGGCAACACCTTGACCCTCAGTCGTGAAGGCCGGCAGTTGCAGGCGCGGCTGGTGGCCCTGGCTAACGAAGGCCTGCCGTCCCTGGCCGATCAACCGCTGATTCGCCTGGCTGTGGCCGAGTCGATCCTGCATGACATCCTGGGCCGCAACCTGATCTCCTTGCTGCGACGCAATGCCAGCGTGCGCTTGCAGATCATTACCCTGGACAGTGAACTGGCGCTGCAGGCTGTCACTGCCGACCTGGTGCTGTGGTTGAGCGATGCGCACGCCGCGGTGCCGGGGCCGAGTTTTGCCACCCTGGCGCCAGAGCGACTGGGACGCCTGGATTATGTGCCGCATATCGCCAAACGTTATTCAAGACCGACGACCCGCCCGGACTGTCTGGACGACTTGAACGATTACATGCTGGTGCAATGGCAGGCGGACCGTCAGGTGGACAATTTCACGCCGTGGAACGCCTTGATGGAGCAACGCCGTGTGGGTGTGGTGCAGGTGCAATCCTACGAATTGATGCTGGAAATGATTCGCTGCAGCGCCTGCATTGGCCTGTTGCCGCAGTACATGAGTCGCTTTGACCGGGGTCTGGTCGCCTTGCCGGGGCTGTTCGGCCTGCCGATGCAGCGCCACCTGTGGATGGCAATCAACGCCCAGGCCCAAGGCTCGCCGGAGGTGCAGATGCTCGTCGAGCTGATTCACCACACTCTGGATGAACGCAGGGAGTGGTTTCAACCCTAGTTGGCATCGCGATAAACCTGTGGGAACGAGCTTGCTCGCTCCCACAGGGGACCTGGCCACTTGGATGATCGACGGCTTATAGTGATTGGCCTTGTCATCTCTCCAGGGAGGAGCCACATGTCCGAGTTTTCAATCACCCTTGCACGCTTCACTGAAGCCCATATCACAGGTGTCACCGCGCTCTACAACGACCCGGCGGTCACCCGTCAGGTGCTGCAGATGCCTTTCCAGTCCACCGAGGTCTGGCGCAAGCGCCTGGCGATGGATGATGAACGCCTGGTGAAACTGGTGGCGCTGCATCAGGGCGAGGTCATCGGTAATCTCGGGCTGGAACAGTACTCGCGCATCCGTCGTGCTCATTGCGGCAGTCTGGGCATGGGGGTGGCAGTCGCCTGGCAGGGCAGGGGCGTGGGTTCGATGCTGCTGGCCGCCGCGCTGGACGTGGCGGACAATTGGATGAATCTGCGGCGGGTCGAGTTGACCGTATACGCTGACAATGAGGCCGCCATCGGGTTGTACCGAAAGTTCGGCTTCGAAACCGAAGGCTTGATGCGCGACTATGCCGTGCGTGACGGGCGCTGGGTGGACACCCTGGCCATGGCGCGACTGCGCTGAAGGGGCAGCCGGTCAGGCGAAGTGGCTTTTGCGTACGCCGGCGTCTTGAACCTGTCATCATCCAGTTTCGCAGCAGGCCCTTAATCGAGGAACAGCGCATGGACGATGTACAGCAATTGGGCGAGATGCTTCGTCACTACGCCGACAGCGAGGCGCACAAGAAGCAACAGCACCAGGCCCAGGCAGCGGTGTGGGCGCAACAGATCGAGGCGTTGTACGGGCAAATCGAACAATGGCTGGCGCCAATCATGGCGCCGAACCTCCTGGAGTTGCGCCGTGAGGCGTATGTGGCGCATGGGCCGAGTGTTCCGGTAGAAACGTCGGCTTTCAAGACGGAAAAACTGACCTTGTCCATTACCGGCAAGCCGGTGGAGTTCGTGCCGGAGGTCATGGGGCCGGGCGGACAGATTTCCCTGTCGATCATGGGACTGACCGCAACACGTTATGGCAGCATTTCGCTGGTTTGCCAGCCACCTTCGGTGCAGTGGCAATGGCGCCGGACCAACGGGTTGAAAGACCCGGACACGTTTGCCTTCGACGCCGGTTTTCTCGCACAGCAGTTACAAAGCCTGATACCGCGTGAGCGAAGCTGAATCACTTGTTCTTTTCAGAGCAGGCAAAAACCTGACCATTGGCTATACCTGTAATGCCCGGCCCCATCTCGTGTGGCTTACAGGAGTGACAGCATGAAGTTCGCGTCAATGATTGGCACCGTATGCATCGCCTCGCTCGCCTTGGCGGGTTGCTCCAGCAAGATCACCCAGCCGGATGAATACTCCGGTTTCCTGGGGGATTACAGCCGGCTCAAGGAGGAAAAATCACCGTCGGGGGCCGAGGTGATGCGCTGGGTCGATCCCAAGATCGATCCGGGCAAGTACACCAGCCTTTACATCGAGCCGACGCAGCTTTATCCCAAGCCGCAGCCGACCACCAGGATCCCCCAGGCGACCTTGTCCGGCATCACCGGTTACTACGACCAGGCGCTCAAGCGCGAAGCGGGAAAATCCTTGCCCTTGGCAACCGCGCCCGGGCCGGGGGTATTGGTGATGCGCGCGGCCATTACCGCAGTCAGCAGCAAGACCGAAGGCCTGAAACCCTATGAGGTGGTTCCGATTGCGTTGGTGGCCGCCGCCGTCAGCACTGCCAGCGGCATTCGCGACCAGGAAACCACACTGGGCACCGAAGCGGTGTTCCTCGACGGTGGCAGCAATGCGGTGGTTGCCCAGGTGGTGCGCAAGGGCACCGGTAAACCGTTGTCCAACGAGTCCCAGGTGATGAAACCCGATGACGTCAAGGGCGTGATCGATGGCTGGGCGGCGGATCTGCACCAGTCGTTTCTCAAGCTCAAGGCTAAATAGGCGCCGACATCCGTAGGCGCTGCCGAGCGAAGCGAGGCTGCGATCTTTCCCCTGACAATCGAGTCTCAAGCGAAAAATCAAGAATCAAAAGATCGCAGGTTTTGCCAGCTCCTAAATAATCCAGCCATAGGTCGAGAAGCCGTTTTATGGTTAACTCCGGCCTCCACCATTTTCAAACAAGTCAGAAGGAAACCGTTCATGGCTCAAGTCACTCTCAAAGGCAACCCGGTTCAAGTCAATGGCCAGTTGCCACAAGCCGGTTCCAAGGCGCCAGCCTTTTCCCTGGTGGCCGGCAATCTGTCGGACGTTTCCCTGAAGGATTTCGCCGGCAAGCGCAAAGTGCTGAACATTTTCCCAAGCGTCGACACCCCGACCTGCGCGACCTCCGTACGCAAGTTCAACGCCCAGGCCAATGATCTGAAAAATACTGTGGTGCTGTGCATCTCGGCTGACCTGCCGTTCGCCCAGGCACGTTTCTGCGGTGCCGAAGGCCTGGAAAATGTTCAGAACCTGTCCACACTGCGTGGTGCCGAGTTCATCGAGAACTACGGCGTGGCCATCGCTGACGGTCCGCTGAAAGGCCTGACCGCCCGTGCCGTGGTCGTGCTGGACGAAAACGACTCCGTGCTGCACAGCGAATTGGTCAAGGAAATCGGTGAAGAACCGAACTACGACGCCGCGCTCGCCGTTCTGAAGTAACGTATTTATTACAATTATTAACGGCCTGGTCTCGTCCAGGCCGTTTTTATTTGCGCTTCAAGGCCTTAGCCGACTATGCGATGCGTAAGCCAAAGGTAAATTGCCGGTAAAGGCGCTTTGCTAAATACCTGCCAGTGCTTATCGTTCAGCCTCCTGTAAAAGAAGCCCACGCGCCCAATGGTTGATCACTCCATGCAATCCTCTGTTTCCCGCAATTCCCGTTGCTGGCTGTTCGGTCTGTTTGTCGTATTGGTCGTCGCGCTGCTGGTCTGGAAATTCTGGCCCGCCGGCACGGCTCCAAAAACCGCGGCAGAGCAGAAGGCCGCGGCTGGACACATGGGACGATCGGGTGGCATGCGACCTGGGTTCGGCGGTGCAACGGGGCCCATCCCGGTGCGGGTGGCACCGGCGGTCACCGGGGATTTCCCGCTGTACTACAAGGCGCTGGGTACGGTCACGGCCCTCAACACCATCAATGTGCGCAGCCGGGTGGGCGGTGAGCTGGTCAAGATTGCTTTTGAAGAAGGGCAAATGGTCAAGGCCGGGGACCTGCTGGTCGAGATCGATCCGCGTCCGTACCAGAACGCTTTGCTCCAGGCCGAAGGCACGCTGTTGCAGAACCAGGCCCAATTGAAGAATGCCCAGGTGGACCTCGAGCGTTATCGTGGCCTGTATGCCGAGGACAGCATTGCCAAGCAGACCCTCGACACCGCCGCCGCGCTGGTGGGTCAGTATCAGGGCACGGTCAAGACCAACCAGGCGGCGGTCAACGACGCCAAGCTCAACCTGGAGTTCACCAAGATTCGTGCGCCGATTTCCGGGCGGGTCGGCCTGCGACAACTGGACGTCGGCAACCTGGTGGCGGCCAACGACACCACGGCTCTGGCGGTGATCACCCAGACCCAGCCCATCAGCGTGGTGTTCACCCTGCCGGAAAACAACCTCGACACAGTGCTCGCCCGCTACCGCAGCGGGGCGAAACTGCCGGTCGACGCCTGGGACCGTGGCGACGTGAAACTCCAGGCCAGCGGTGTGCTGCAAAGCCTGGACAACCAGATTGACATCACCACCGGCACCCTGAAATTCAAGGCCCGCTACGACAACCGCGACCAGTCGCTGTTCCCCAACCAATTCGTCAACGTCCACCTGCTGGCCGACACCCTCAAAGGTGTGGTCCTGGCGCCGACGGCCGCCATTCAGTTCGGCACCAACGGCACCTTCGTCTATGCCTTGGACGGCGATAAGAAAGTCACCATCAAAAAGCTGAAAATCGGCGCCAGCGACGGTGAAAATACCGTGGTCACCGAAGGCCTGGCCGCTGGCGACCGGGTCGTGCTCGAAGGTACCGATCGCTTGAAGGAGGGCAGCGAAGTGGAAGTGGTCAACGACAGCCAGGACGTGCCCACTACGCCGACCGAGCACCTGCAAGGCAAAACCGCGGCGACCCCGACTGAATCGGCCGTGGCCGACAAGGCGAAAAAGGGCGGCGCATGAATCTCTCGCGGCTGTTCATCCTTCGCCCGGTCGCCACCACCCTGAGCATGCTGGCCATCATCCTGGCTGGCCTGATCGCCTATCGGCTGCTGCCGGTGTCGGCATTGCCCCAGGTCGATTACCCGACCATCCGCGTGATGACCCTGTACCCGGGCGCCAGCCCCGATGTGATGACCAGCGCGGTGACCGCCCCCCTGGAGCGCCAGTTCGGGCAGATGCCGGGCCTGACGCAGATGGCCTCCACCAGTTCCGGCGGCGCGTCGGTGATTACCCTGCGCTTCAACCTCGACATCAACATGGACGTCGCCGAGCAGCAGGTGCAGGCGGCGATCAACGCGGCCACCAATCTGTTGCCCAAGGACCTGCCGGCACCGCCGGTGTACAACAAGGTCAACCCGGCCGATACCCCGGTGCTGACCCTGGCAATCACCTCCAAGACCATGCTGCTGCCCAAGCTCAATGACCTGGTGGACACCCGCATGGCGCAGAAAATCGCCCAGATCAGCGGGGTCGGCATGGTCACCATCGCCGGTGGCCAGCGCCAGGCCGTGCGGATCAAGGTCAACCCCGAGGCCCTGGCGGCCAACGGCCTGAACCTGGCGGATGTGCGCACCCTGATCGGGGCTTCCAACGTCAACCAGCCCAAGGGTAACTTCGACGGCCCGACCCGGGTCTCGATGCTCGACGCCAACGATCAGTTGACCTCGCCCAAGGATTACGCCGAACTGATCCTGGCCTACGCCAACGGCGCACCGTTGCGGCTCAAGGATGTGGCGCAGATTGTCGACGGCGCTGAAAACGAGCGTCTTGCCGCCTGGGCCAATGAAAACCAGGCCGTGCTGCTGAACATCCAGCGCCAGCCAGGGGCCAACGTCATCGAAGTGGTGGACCGGATCAAGGCCCTGCTGCCGAGCATCACCGACAACCTGCCGGCCGGCCTGGACGTCACGGTGCTCACCGACCGCACCCAGACCATCCGCGCCTCGGTCACCGACGTGCAGCATGAATTGCTGATCGCCATCGTCCTGGTGGTCATGGTGACGTTCCTGTTCCTGCGTCGCGTCAGCGCTACCATCATTCCGTCGGTGGCCGTGCCGCTGTCGTTGATCGGTACGTTTGGCGTGATGTACCTGGCCGGGTTCTCCATCAACAACCTGACGCTGATGGCCTTGACCATCGCCACCGGTTTCGTGGTGGACGATGCCATCGTCATGCTGGAGAACATCGCCCGCTACATCGAAGAGGGCGACAGCCCATTGCAGGCTGCGCTCAAGGGCGCCAAGCAGATCGGTTTCACGTTGATCTCCCTGACCTTGTCGCTGATTGCAGTGCTGATCCCGCTGTTGTTCATGGCCGACGTGGTGGGGCGGCTGTTCCGTGAGTTCGCCATCACGCTTGCGGTGGCGATCCTGATTTCCCTGGTGGTGTCCCTGACCCTGACGCCGATGATGTGCGCCCGGCTGCTCAAGCGTGAACCCAAGGAGGCAGAACAGGGCCGTTTCTACCGCGCCAGCGGCGCCTGGATCGACTGGCTGATCGCCGCCTATGGGCGCAAGTTGCAGTGGGTGCTCAAGCATCAGCCGTTGACCCTGCTGGTAGCGGTGGGCAGCCTGGTGCTGACGGTGGTGTTGTACCTGGCCGTGCCCAAGGGCTTTTTTCCGGTGCAGGACACGGGGGTAATCCAGGGCATTTCCGAGGCGCCGCAGTCGATTTCCTTCGCGGCCATGAGCGAGCGCCAGCAGCAACTGGCCAAGGTGATCCTCGCCGACCCGGCGGTGGAGAGTCTGTCTTCCTACATCGGCGTGGACGGCGACAACGCCACGCTCAACAGTGGCCGGCTGCTGATCAACCTCAAGCCCCACAGCGAGCGGGATGACAGCGCCAGCGAGATCATTACCCGCTTGCAGCCCCAGTTGGACCGATTGGTGGGCATCCGCCTGTTCATGCAACCGGTGCAGGACCTGACCATCGAAGATCGGGTCAGTCGCACCCAGTACCAGTTCAGCCTGTCGTCGCCGGACGCCGAGTTGCTCAGCCTCTGGAGCGGTCGTCTGGTCGAGGCCCTGGCCCAGCAGCCGGAACTGACCGACGTCGCCAGTGACTTGCAGGATAAGGGCTTGCAGGTTTATCTGGTGATCGACCGCGACGCCGCCTCACGCCTGGGCGTGTCGGTGTCGAACATCACCGATGCATTGTATGACGCCTTCGGCCAGCGGCAGATTTCCACCATCTACACCCAGGCCAGCCAGTACCGTGTGGTGCTGCAAGCCCAGGCTGGGGAACGGATCGGACCGCAGGCGCTGGATCAGATTCACGTCAAGACCACCGATGGCGGCCAGGTCCGACTGTCGAGCCTGGCCCGTGTCGAGGAGCGTCAGGCGCAACTGGCGATTGCCCATATCGGTCAGTTTCCAGCGGTGATGATGTCGTTCAATCTCGCGCCGGGCGTGGCCCTCGGGCATGCGGTGGATGTGATCGAGAAGGTCCAGCAGGACATCGGCATGCCGGTGGGGGTGCAGACCGAGTTCCAGGGCGCGGCCCAGGCGTTCCAGGCATCGTTGTCGAGCACCTTGCTGCTGATCCTGGCGGCGGTGGTGACCATGTACATCGTCCTGGGCGTTTTGTACGAGAGCTACATCCACCCGATCACTATCCTCTCGACATTGCCCTCGGCGGCCATCGGCGCCTTGCTGGCGTTGATCATCAGTGGCAACGACCTGGGCATGATCGCAATCATCGGCATCATCCTGCTGATCGGCATCGTGAAGAAGAACGCGATCATGATGATCGACTTCGCCCTTGACGCCGAACGCAACCAGGGCATGGACCCGCAGACGGCGATCTACCAGGCTGCGTTGCTGCGCTTCCGGCCGATCCTGATGACCACCTTGGCGGCCTTGTTCGGCGCGGTGCCGCTGATGCTCGCCACCGGTTCCGGTGCCGAACTGCGCCAGCCCCTGGGGTTGGTGATGGTGGGTGGGTTGTTGGTGAGCCAGATACTGACGTTGTTCACCACCCCGGTGATCTACCTGTATTTTGATCGTCTGGGGCGGCGGTTTGCCAAGCCGGAAGGGAAAGAGGTCCAGGTATGATGGCCGCGTCCGGAATCCTGGGACATGGAGGCTTTTCGTGGCGAGGGAGCTTGCTCCCGCTGGGCTGCGCAGCAGCCCCTTTTGTGAGCGCTGCGCACTCAAGCGGGAGCAAGCTCCCTCGCCACAAAAGCCTAGCCATTTCTTGCAGCCAGTCGCTTGAAGTCTGGAGCGGCTGCCGATGAACCTGTCCGGCCCCTTCATCCGCCGCCCTGTAGCAACCATGCTCCTGAGCTTCGCCATCATGCTGCTCGGCGGTGTGTGCTTTGGCCTGTTGCCGGTTGCACCGCTACCGCAGATGGATTTTCCGGTGATCGTGGTCCAGGCCAACTTGCCCGGGGCCAGCCCCGAGGTGATGGCTTCCACCGTAGCGACCCCGCTGGAACGCTCCTTCGGCGCCATCGCCGGCGTCAACACCATGAGCAGCCGTTCCAGCCAGGGCTCGACCCGGGTGATCCTGCAATTCGACCTGGACCGCGACATCAACGGCGCGGCGCGGGAGGTACAAGCGGCAATCAACGCCTCGCGTAATTTGCTGCCCAGCGGCATGCGCAGTATGCCGACCTATAAGAAGGTCAACCCGTCCCAGGCGCCGATCATGGTGCTGTCGCTGACCTCGGATGTGTTGGAAAAGGGCCAGCTCTACGACCTGGCTTCGACCATCCTGTCCCAGAGCCTGTCCCAGGTCCCGGGCGTCGGCGAGGTGCAGATCGGCGGCAGCTCCTTGCCGGCGGTACGTATCGAACTGGAGCCGCAGTTGCTCAATCAGTACGGCGTGGCCCTGGATGATGTGCGCACCGCCATTGCCGACAGCAACGTACGCCGGCCCAAGGGTTCGGTGGAGGATGACCGACGCATGTGGCAGGTCCAGGCCAATGACCAGTTGGAGAAGGCCAAGGACTACGAAACGCTGATCATCCGCTACCAGGACGGCTCGGTGCTTCGGCTCAAGGACGTGGCGAAAGTCACCGACAGTGTCGAGGATCGCTACAACAGTGGATTCTTCAATAACGATGCCGCCGTGCTGCTGGTGATCAACCGCCAGGCCGGCGCCAACATCATCGAGACGGTCAACGAGATCAAGGCCCAACTGCCGGCGTTGCAGGCCGTGCTGCCGGCCAGCGTCAAGTTGAACCTGGCCATGGACCGCTCGCCGGTAATCAAGGCCACGCTGCATGAAGCGGAAATGACCTTGCTGATCGCCGTCGCCCTGGTGGTGCTGGTGGTGTTCCTGTTTCTCGGTAATTTCCGCGCTTCACTGATCCCGACCCTGGCGGTGCCGGTGTCGCTGGTGGGCACATTCGCGGTGATGTACCTCTACGGCTTTTCCTTGAATAACCTGTCACTGATGGCGCTGATCCTGGCCACCGGATTGGTGGTGGACGATGCCATCGTGGTGCTGGAGAACATCTCCCGGCACATCGACGAAGGCGTGCCGCCGATGAAAGCCGCCTACCTGGGGGCCGAAGAAGTCGGCTTTACGTTGTTGTCGATGAACGTCTCGCTGGTGGCGGTGTTCCTGTCGATCCTGTTCATGGGCGGGATCATCGAGAGCCTGTTCCGTGAGTTTTCCATCACCCTGGCGGCGTCCATCGTGGTCTCGCTGGTGGTGTCGCTGACCCTCACGCCGATGCTCTGTGCGCGTTGGCTCAAGCCGCACGTGCCTGGTCAGGAGAACCGCTTGCAGCGCTGGAGCCAGCGGCTCAACGAGCGGATGGTCCGTGGTTACGCCACCAGCCTCGACTGGGTCCTGCGCCATCGGCGCCTGACCTTGCTGAGCCTGTTGCTGACCATTGGCGTGAACATCGCGTTGTACGTTGTAGTGCCAAAGACCTTCATGCCGCAGCAGGACACCGGTCAGTTGATCGGTTTCGTGCGTGGCGATGACGGACTGTCGTTCAACGTGATGCAGCCGAAGATGGAAATCTTTCGCCGCGCCGTGCTCAAGGACGAGGCGGTGCAGAGCGTCGCCGGTTTCATCGGCGGCAACAACGGCACCAACAATGCCTTCATGCTGGTGCGCCTCAAGCCGATCAAGGAGCGCGGGATTTCCGCGCAGAAAGTCATCGAGCGCCTGCGCAAGGAAATGCCCAAGGTTCCCGGCGGCCAATTGATGCTGATGGCCGACCAGGACCTGCAGTTTGGCGGCGGCCGCGAGCAGACCACTTCGCAGTTCTCCTACATCCTGCAAAGCGCAGACCTGGCCTCCTTGCGCACGTGGTACCCCAAGGTGGTGGCCGCCTTCCGCGCCTTGCCGGAACTGACCGCCATCGACGCCCGTGACGGCGGTGGTGCCCAGCAGGTGACGCTGGTGGTGGATCGCGACCAGGCCAAGCGCCTGGGCATCGATATGGACATGGTCACCGCCGTGCTGAACAACGCCTACAGCCAGCGGCAGATTTCCACCATCTACGACAGCCTCAACCAGTATCAGGTGGTAATGGAGGTCAATCCCAAGTACGCCCAGGACCCCAAGACCCTTGAACAGGTCCAGGTCATTACCGCTGACGGCGCGCGCGTGCCGCTGTCGGCCATTGCCCATTATGAAAACAGCCTGGAGGACGACCGGGTCAGCCATGAGGGCCAGTTCGCGTCCGAGGGCATCTCCTTCGACATGGCCGAAGGCGTGACGGTGGAGCAGGGCACCGCCGCCATTGAACGGGCCATCGCCAAGCTGGGCTTGCCCGAGGATGTCATCGCGAAAATGGCCGGCACCGCCGACGCCTTCGCCGCCACCCAGAAGAGCCAGCCGTTCATGATCCTGGGCGCGTTGCTGGCGGTGTACCTGGTGCTGGGCGTGCTGTACGAAAGCTACATCCATCCGTTGACCATTCTGTCCACCTTGCCATCGGCCGGGGTCGGCGCGTTGCTGTCGATCTACGCACTGGGCGGGGAGTTCAGCCTGATCTCCCTGTTGGGGTTGTTCCTGCTGATCGGTGTGGTGAAGAAAAACGCGATCCTGATGATTGACCTGGCGCTGCAGTTGGAACGCGCAGGCCAGGCGCCGCTGGAGTCGATCCGCAGTGCCTGCCTGTTGCGCTTGCGACCGATCCTGATGACCACGCTGGCGGCGATCCTCGGCGCCTTGCCGCTGCTACTCGGTGCCGCCGAAGGTTCGGAAATGCGCCAGCCGCTGGGCCTGACCATCATCGGTGGGCTGGTGTTCAGCCAGGTCCTGACCCTTTACACCACCCCGGTGGTTTACCTTTATCTCGATAAACTGCGCCATCGTTTCAATCGCTGGCGCGGCGTGCGCACTGATGCTGCCCTGGAAACTCCGCTATGACCGACCGTTCGCTTTTCAATCTTGCCGCACCGCTGGCGACTGCCCGTGGCTCGCGGGTGCTGAGCCTGGCCCTGTGCGTGGCGATGCTCAGCGCCTGCGCCATCGGCCCGGATTACCAGCGCCCGCCGGCTGCCGCGCCGGTGCAGTACAAAGAGGCCCAGGGCTGGCGCCAGGCCAACCCCAGTGACGCGTTGGCCCGTGGCGCCTGGTGGGAGTTGTACGGTGACGCGCAGCTCAATGGTTTGGTGGAGAAACTCAACACCTCCAACCAGACCGTGGCCCAGGCCGAAGCCCAGTACCGGCAGGCCCGGGCGCTGGTGCGCAGTGCCCGTGGCGCATTTTTTCCGACCGTCGACCTGACCGTGGGCAAGACCCGCTCCAGCCAGGGCACCGGCAGCAGCAGTTCGAGCCTGAGCAGCTCCTCCAGCGGCATCCGCGACACCTACAATGCCCAGGCCGGAGTCAGTTGGGAGGCCGACGTCTGGGGCAAACTGCGTCGGACCCTGGAAGCCGACGAGGCCAGCGCGCAAGCCAGCTTCGCCGACCTGGCCGCGATGCGCCTGAGCCAGCAATCGGAGTTGGTGCAGAACTACCTGCAATTGCGGGTCATCGATGAACAGAAACGCCTGTTGCAGACCACCGTCGACAACTATCAGCGCTCGCTGAAGATGACCGAAAACCAGTACCGCGCCGGGGTGTCCGGCAAGGATGCGGTGGCCCAGGCGCAGAACCAGCTCAAGACCACCCAGGGCGACCTGATCGACCTGATCTGGCAGCGGGCCCAGTTCGAAAACGCCATCGCCGTGCTGATGGGCCTGCCGCCCGCCGAGTTCAACCTGGCCGAAACCCAGGACATCCCGGCGCTGCCGCAAATTCCGGTGGCGCTGCCGTCGCAACTGCTCGAACGCCGACCGGACATCGCCTCGGCAGAACGCTCGGTGATGGCCGCCAACGCCAACATTGGCGTGGCCAAGGCCGCCTATTACCCGGACCTGACCCTGAGCCTGAGCGGTGGCTACAGCAGCAGTACCTACGATAATTGGGTCAGCGTGCCGAACCGCTTCTGGTCGGTAGGGCCGCAATTGGCGATGACGCTGTTTGACGGCGGCCAGCGTTCGGCGGAAGTCGATCGCACGGTCGCGGCCTATGACCAGACCGTCGCCACCTACCGCCAGACCGTGCTCGACGGTTTTCGCGAGGTGGAAAACTACATGATCCAGCTCAAGGTGCTGGAAGACGAAGCTCGTGTGCGCCAGGAAGCCTTGGATGCCGCCCGTGAATCCCTGCGCCTGACCCAGAACCAGTACAAGGCCGGGCTGATTGCCTACCTTGACGTGGTGACGGTCCAGGCCACGGCCTTGAGCAATGAGCGCAATGTGTTGAGCCTTCAGCAGAGCCGGTTGATTGCCAGCGTGCAGTTGATCGCTGCGCTGGGTGGGGGTTGGGATGGGCAGATGCAGGTGAACGAATAATCGCGAGGAACTAGGGCGCTGCAAAAACCTGTGGGAGTGAGCTTGCTCGCGATAGCGTCAAGTCAGCCGACATCTGTATTGAATGGTTCACCGCTATCGCGAGCAAGGGCTCCTGTAATGCCTAGGCAGTCCCGCTTTTGGCCGATGCACTGTCTACGACCTGTCGCGTTGGCTTGTTATAGTTCAGGCCTCTTTTCAACCGGTAAAGGATCACTGCCATGTCGCAATACCAAGCGTTCAACGTCGAACTTGCAGACAACATCGCCCATGTGCAGATCAATCGCCCGGAAAAGATCAACTCGATGAATGCCGCGTTCTGGAGCGAGATCATCGAAATTTTCCAATGGATCGATGACACCGACGAAGCACGGGTGGTGGTGCTCAGCGGTGCTGGCAAACACTTTTCCTCAGGGATAGACCTGATGATGCTGGCCGGTGTGGCCAACGAACTGGGCAAGGATGTGGGGCGCAATGCGCGCCTGTTACGGCGCAAGATCCTGCAACTGCAAGCCTCGTTCAACGCCGTGGACAACTGCCGCAAACCGGTGCTCGCAGCGATCCAGGGCTACTGCCTGGGCGGCGCCATTGATCTGATTGCCGCCTGCGACATGCGTTACGCCGCCGAGGACGCCCAGTTCTCCATCAAGGAAATCGACATCGGCATGGCCGCCGACGTTGGCACCTTGCAACGCTTGCCGCGGATCATCGGGGACGGCATGCTGCGTGAACTCGCTTATACGGGGCGCACCTTCGGTGCCGAAGAAGCGCGCAGCATCGGCCTGGTCAATCGTGTCTACAGCGATGCCGCCAGCCTGCTCGACGGGGTGATGGGCATTGCCCGGGAAATCGCCGCCAAGTCGCCGATTGCCGTGACCGGTACCAAGGAAATGATCAGCTACATGCGCGATCACCGCATCGACGACGGCCTGGAATACGTCGCCACGTGGAACGCCGCCATGCTGCAATCGACCGACCTGCGTGTGGCCATGGCCGCCCATATGAGCAAACAGAAGCCCGAATTTCTGGATTGAATGATCATGATTTCACGCTGGACCACCGCAGTACTCGATACCGACCTTCCTGGCGGCTGGGCCGTGGCCCGTAGCCCGGAAGGCTTTCTGTTCGATGACAACGGCGCGCTGTTTCCCCGCGACTGGCTCAAGCGCCAGGACCTGTCGATTCTTGCCGAGCACGGTATCGGCCACCTGGATGGTGAGCCGGTCTACCTGCTGGAATTGCACAGCTCGCTGGACGTTCCCGGCTGTAACTGGAAAGGCCTGCGGGCCTTCATGCTCGAAGATGACCACACGCTGTACAAAGTGCTGGGCTACGCGGCGCAGATCGGTACCTGGGCCCGGGAACACCGTTTCTGCGGCAGTTGCGGCAAGCGCATGAGTCAGATCCGGCTGGAGCGGGCGATGTATTGCGATGTCTGTGATCTGCGGCATTACCCGCGGATCTCACCGAGCATGATCGTGTTGATTACCCGCGGCGATGAAGTCCTGCTGGCCCGTTCGCCGCGTTTCGTCACCGGCGTCTACAGCACCCTGGCCGGGTTTGCCGAACCGGGCGAGTCGGCTGAGGATTGCCTGATTCGCGAGGTGCGCGAGGAGGTCAGCATCGAGGTGAAGAACATCCAGTACATGGGCAGCCAGTGCTGGCCGTTCCCCCATTCGATGATGCTGGGCTTTCACGCCGAATACGCCAGTGGCGACATCGTGCCCCAGGAGGATGAAATCGAGGACGCCCAGTGGTTCAACGTCCACGACCTGCCGCCGTTGCCGGCCTCGCGTTCCATCGCCCGTTACCTGATCGATCTCTACGTGGCGCGGCGTCTAGGCCACGCTGAACCAGTGCTGCCAGGCTAGGCGCACGGTCAAGCCCAGTACCACGGTGATGAACACCGGTCGAATGAACTTCGCGCCACCGCTGATGGCGGTGCGAGCGCCGAAGAACGCGCCGACCATCACCGACAGGCCCATGCTCAGGCCGATGATCCAATCCACCTGACCCGAGAAGATGAACACCGACAGCGCCGCGATGTTGCTGACGAAGTTCATGCTGCGGGCCACGCCGCTGGCCTTGACCAGGTCGATGGGGTAGAGCAGCAGACTGCTGACGGTCCAGAACGCACCCGTGCCCGGGCCGGCCACGCCGTCATAGAAACCCAGGATGAAGCCCTGGGGTGATTGCCACGTTTTCTTGATCGGTGCGTCGCTGTCCAGCGGCGCTTTGGGCGTGCCGCCGAACAGCAGGTACAGGCCGCAAGCGAAGACGATCACCGGCAGCATCTTGTTCAGCCATTCGGCAGGCAGGTAATGGGCGACGATGGCGCCGGTCAAGGCACCCACCAGCGTGCCGACGAGGGCGTGGGTCCATTGCCGGGGGTGGAACAGCTTGCGCTTGTAGAAGGTGAAGCTGGCCGTGGCCGAGCCGAAGGTCGAGCTGAGCTTGTTGGTGCCCAGCACCAGGTGCGGTGGCAGGCCGGCGGTCAACAGCGCAGGCGTGGTCAACAGGCCACCGCCGCCGGCAATGGCATCGATGAAACCGGCAATGAAGGCGACAACGGCAAGGATAGCGAGGGTAGTGAGGTCAACACTGAGTTCGAAAGGCATGGAATGGACTTATTCGGCAGATCGCAGAAGGGCTGCGGGGAAGGCCGGTATGTTACCCATAATGGTGCAGGGCTGCGACAGCCGGTGGGTGCGTAGTCCCGTAAGCCCCCACAGAGTTCGGTCACAGCCCTCAAACCACATCATCGACAATGATATGCCGCTCACCCCGTGAACACCGCTCGATCCGCGCCTGGACCCGGTACACCGTGCGCAGCATCTGCTCGGTGATGACGTCCTCACTCGGACCGCTGCCTTGCAGGGTGCCTTGGGCGATGACCAACACCTGGTCAGCGAAGCGAAACGCCTGGTTCAGGTCATGGATGGCGATGAACAGGATGATTCCATGTTGGCGGGCGAGGGTGCGCATGAAGGTCAGGACCTGGACCTGACGGTGCATGTCCAGGGCACTGGTGGGTTCATCCATCAGCAAGACCTCGGGTTCGCGCACCAGTGTCTGGGCGATGGACACCAGTTGCTGCTGCCCGCCGCTCAATTCACCGAGGTTGCGAAACGACAGCTCGCTGATGCCCAGGGATGCAAGGATGCGGTCCACCACCGCCAGTTCATCGGCTTGTACGGCCCAGCCCGGAGCCTGTTGCTTGCGGGCCAGCAGCACCGATTCGTAGACCGTCAGCCGGGCACTGGTGTTGAGGTTCTGCGGCATGTAGCAGATGCCCTCCGGGCCTTTGCGCGAACCTTCCAACCGCACCTGGCCGGGGCCGTCGATCAGGCCGGCGATGCGTTTGAACAGCGTGGATTTACCGGCCGCGTTGGGGCCAACCACCGCAACCACTTCACCACCGCAGAAAACCGGGGTATTGATTGCCTCGAGGATCGGTCGACTACCATAACGGGCGCCGAGGCCTGTCAGTTCAATCGTCACCATGACTGCTTCTTCCCGCCAAGAATGAGAGAGATGAAAAAAGGCACGCCGATCAGTGACGTGACCACGCCGATGGGGAAGATCGCGCCTGGTATCAGGGTTTTGCTCACCACCGAGCTGGCCGACAGGATCAACGCGCCAGTCAGCAACGAGGCCGGCAGGAAGAAGCGCTGGTCCTCTCCGATCAGCATCCGCGCAATGTGCGGGCCCACCAGGCCGATGAAGCCGATGGTGCCGACAAACGCCACGGGAAATGAGGCCAGCAGGCTGACCATGATCAGGGTCTGCAAACGTAACTTGCGCACATTGATGCCGAAGCTTGCGGCCTTCTCATCCCCCAGGCGCAGCGCGGTCATGGCCCAGGCGCGGCGGGCAAAAATCGGCAAGGTGACAAGGATCACCAGGCAAATCACCCCAAGCTTCGGCCAGGTGGCCTTGGTCAGGCTGCCCATGGTCCAGAACACCACTGCCGCAACGGCTTGCTCGGTGGCGAAGAACTGCACCAGCGCCAGCAGGGCATTGAAGGTGAACACCAGGGCGATACCCAGCAGCACGATGGTTTCGCTGGTCATGCCGCGGCGCAGGCTCAACACATGAATCAGCAACGCCGAGAGCATCGCCATGACAAAGGCGTTGAGTGGCACCATGTATTGAGCGATCACCGGCACTAGCGCCACGCCGAACGCCAGCCCCAGGGCGGCGCCAAAACTGGCCGCCGCCGAGATGCCCAGGGTGAACGGGCTGGCCAATGGGTTGTTGAGGATGGTCTGCATCTGCGCGCCGGCCAAGGACAGCGCGGCGCCCACTGCCACCGCCATCAGTGCCACCGGCAGGCGAATGTCCCACATCACCACCCGTACCTGGGGGGCGGCGGACTCGGGCGCAAACAGCGCGCCCAGCACCTCGGCCAGGCCATAGCTGGCCGGGCCGAGGGCCAGGTCCAGCAGCACGCTGAACAGCAACAGCGCTCCCAGGCCAACTAGAATCAGTCGTTTACGCCAGACCTGCGCGCGATAGATCGTGCCGAGGGCGAGTTGATCGATACCGCCGTTCATGGTTGGGCCTGCGCGGGCTTGAGGCTGACGAAATAGCCTGGTTCATAGGGCACCGGCAGGAATCGGTCGTGGAACTCACGAAACGTGGCATCGGGGTCCAGGTCGGCGAACAGATCCGGGTGGAACCACTTGGCCAGTTGCTGGATGGCGATGAACTGGTAAGGACTGTTGTAGAACTGATGCCAGATGGCGTGAAACGCCCGGGTTTGCTGGGCCTTGATTCCGGCGTAGGCGGGGCGCTGGGTGAACCACTGCAGTTTGCGCCGTGCCTCGACCAGATCGGCACCGGGCCCGACACCAACCCAATGTCCGCCAGGGGCGAAGGCTTGCCAGTTTGCGCTGGTGACCACCACCTGATCCGGGTCGGCGACGATCACCTGTTCGGGGTTCAACTGGCCGAAGGTGTTGGGGATGATGGCGCGGGCGATGTTGTGACCGCCGGCCAGTTCGACGAAACGGCCGAAGTTTTCATTGCCGAAACTCAAGCAGCAGTCGTCGGTGTAGCCGCCGATGCGTTCGATGAAGACCTTGGGCCTGGGCGGTTGGCGGGCCTCGATCACATCGGTGACACGCCGGATCTGTTGCTGGCTAAAGGCAATGAACGCCTCGGCGCGGGCTTCTTCGCCGAACAACTGGCCGAACAGGCGCATGGTCGGTTCGGTGTTCTGCATCGGGTTGTTGCGAAAATCCACGTACACCACCGGGATGCCAAGGGCGTCGAGCTTTTCGATGTAGCGGGCGTCCTCGGTGGCATGCTGGGCTTCGATGTTGAGGATAATGACGTCCGGCTGTTGGCTGATCGCTTGCTCGATGTCGAAGGTGCCGTCTTCGAAACCGCCGAACGTCGGGACTTTGGCAAGGTCCGGATAACGCCGCAGGTAGGCGCCGTAGGTGTCCGGGTCGGACTGGATCAGATCCTTGCGCCAGCCAACGATGCGCCGGATCGGGTTGGCGGTGTCGAGGGCCGCCACCAGATACAACTGACGACCTTCACCCAGGATCACCCGGCGTACGGGAATGCGCACTTGGACCTGGCGGCCCAGCAAATCGGTGACAGTGGTTCTTGGCGTGCTGTCTGGTGCCGTGTCTGAATAGGTGAAACCGCTCAGCAGCAGGGTCATGGCACCCAGCAGCACAGCGATGAGCGACGCAAGCTTTCGAGGTCTGGATAACATCGTTTAAACCTTGATGATGGCCCCGGCCGACAGCGATGCACGCGCTGCCGGGCCGGGGGAAACTCAGAAGTCGACCGTGGCCGAGAGCAGCAGGGTGCGCGGTGCCCCTTGGGAGAACGCACCATAGGAGGCCACGCCGGACCAGTACTCGCGGTCGAAGACGTTCTGCACCGTGGCGCGGAACGTAGTCGGCCGGCCATCGAGCACGGTGCTATAACGAGCACCCGCGTCGAAGCGCGTCCAAGGATCGAGTTCGCGGGTGTTGGCCTGGTCGACGTACTGGCTGCCGGTGTAGATCGCGCCGCCGGTGAGGGTCACGCCCTGGACCCATGGCGTGTCCCATTCGGCCCAGAGGTTGGCCTGCACTTCGGGTACGCCGACCGGCTTGTTGCCGCGATTGGCGGCGGTGCCGCTTTTGGTCAGTTCGCCGTCCAGCAACGTGACACCACCCAACAGGCGAGTGCCTTCGCGCAGTTCACCGAACATGTTCAGCTCGATGCCACGGTTGCGTTGTTCGCCTTGGACCGAATACACACTGTTTGCCGTGTTGTTAGTCAATTCGCCGGCGGGTTTCTTGACCTGGAACAGCGCCAGGGTCGAGGTGAAGGTGCCGTAATCGACCTTGACCCCAACTTCCTGCTGGCGGGAGATGTAGGGCTTGAATATTTCACCGGAGTTGCTCGCATTCGCAGGCGCGGTATCGCCCTTGCTCAGGCCTTCGATGTAGTTGTAGTAGAACGATACATGTTCCCAAGGCTTGATCACCGCACCGAACAGCGGTGTGGTTTCGCTTTCGTCATACGCAGTGGTGACCGCTCCAGCAGCGTTATAGTTGTTCGATTCGATGCTTTGCTTGCGTAGGCCCAAGGTCACCTGAACACGTTCGTCGAGGATCGACAGGGTGTCGGCCAGGGCGACACCAGACAGTTCGGTGTCGGAAATCTTCAGCACGTCGGGGGAGGCAATGGAGGGTTTGTCGCGCTCCACCGGGTGGTAGATGTTCGATAATACGGGGGCGCCTGAATTGATCCCCCTGCGCAGTTCATCGCGGTAGCGACTGACCTGCAGCGTGGTGCTGTGACTGACCGGACCAGTCTCGAAACGGGCCCGGGCACCAGCGTCCACGGTGTAGCGCTCCACTTCGAACTTGTAATAGCCGGGCGTCGATCGGGTATCCCCGGCGCTATTGATAATTGTGGGTGTCTGGTCCGACAGCCTTGCTACATCGGACTTGCCGCCCCCAGCATGGCCAAATACCGTCAGGCTGTCGCTCAGGTCATATTCACCACTGAGCAACGCCGATTTATCGCGGGTCTTCGACCAGCCCCATTCCTGGGTCACGTTGCTGCGCCCGTTGGCGGCCGACGGTATCTCGACACCGTTCGCGATCTGAAACGGTCGGGACGGCGCGTCCCACTGTTCTTCCTGGCTGATCAGGTCCAGGCTGGTCCTGAATCGGTCGCCCTGGTAATCCAGGGAGATCGAGCCGATACCCACATCCCGCGACTGCTTGTCGATCGCCGTGTCGCCGCCCTGGAGACTGCCATTGACCCGCACGCCAAAGCGTCGTTCCTCGCCAAAGCGACGGCTGATATCGACGTGGCCACCCGCTTGCGAGTCCATGGCGTAATTGGCGGTCACACGGGTCAAGTCTTCGTCCAGCGAGCGCTTGGGTACGATATTGATGACACCGCCCACGCCACTGTTGGGGGACATGCCGTAGAGCAGGGCGGCCGGGCCCTTGATCACTTCGATACGCTCAGCGTACTCGGTAAATACCCGATAGTTGGGGGCTACGCCGTACACGCCGTCGAACGCCAACTCCCCCAGGTTGCCTTCGCCCACGGGAAAGCCACGAATGAAGAACGAGTCAACGATGCCGCCGGTCTGGCCGGTTGAGCGCACCGAGGAGTCACGCTCCAGCACGTCGGCGGCGGTCACGGCTTGTTGGTCTTTCATCAGCGTCGAGGTGTAGTTGCTCACACTGAACGGTGTGTCCATCAGGTCCTTGTTGCCCAACAGGCCTACACGACCGCCACGGGCGACCTGACCGCCACTGTAGGCGGCCGGCAAATCACCAGGGCGAGCTTCGGTGGCGCTGACGGTGGTTGGCGCCAGGGTCAGTCCGCCGTCGGTGCTGCGTTTTTGCAAGGTATAGCTGCCATCGTCGCGAGCCACCAGGTCCAGGCCGCTGCCGGCCAGCAGCCGGGCAAACGCTTCGCGCGCGGTGAACTGGCCGGACAGGCCTGGGCTGTCCAGGCCCTGGGTCAGGGACGGTTCGAACGACAGGGCGACGCCGGCCTGCACGGCGAACGTCGAGAGGGTCGGCCCCAGGGGACCGGGTTGAATGTTGTAGGATTGGCTGGCGATGCTGTCCAGCGGCGCGCCCGGTGCGGCCCAGCTGCCTGGGCTTAAGGTCGAAAGTGCAAGGCCGAGCATTGCACTGCGAATCGCCAGATTCAGCGTGCGATCCGAGCGCAGGGGGCGGGCAACGGGCATGGCTTGATGATCCTGTTCAGAGGGGTTTGTTCTCTAGCCAGCCAGGATCGAAAAAAGTATCACCCTCGCACGATTATTTTTTTGGCTCACGCCGGTGCCAACATGATCCAGTAGTCGCCCAGGCGCGAAGTGACGCGGATTGGGTAGGTCCGGGCGAGCATGTTGAGGGTTCGTGGAGTGTCGCTGATGGGGAAGGCACCGGAAATCCGCAGGTCGGCGATGGCCGGGTCGTAACGCAGGACGCCGTTGCGATAGCGGGTCAGTTCACCGATGAAATCGGCCAGGCGCATGTTGTCGGCCATCAGCATGCCTTGGGTCCAGGCCAGCACCGATTTATCGACAGGTTTCAATCCGTCAATGGCGAACGCTGTGAAACCACTGCTCTGACCAGCCTCGACGACTTTCTCACCAATGCCTTTGAGCTGGATACTGACTGCGCCCTCGAGCACGGCGAGGCGGGTGTGCCCGCGCTCTTCGCGAACACTGAAACGTGTGCCGAGCGCTTGCATCCGGCCCTCGTGGGTTTCCACCCTGAATGGCCGGGCGACAGGCGACGGGTCCGGTGCGGTCTGCACCAATATTTCGCCGCGGCGCAACAGCAACAGGCGCTGGCGCTGATCGAAATACACATCAATGGCGGTGTCGGTGTTCAACGTCACGCGAGTACCGTCGGTCAATGTCAGGTCGCGACGCTCGCCCACGGGCGCGCGGTAGTCGGCGGTCCAGTTCTGCCAGTCGTTGAGCTTCCAACTGCCCCAGGCCAGTGGCGCCAGCGCCAGCAAGGTCGCCAGTTTGCCCATGGCGGCACGGCGCTCGGGGTTGCTGGGACGGTCCAGCGCCGGCATGGCCAACGCCGGTGGCAAGCCTTGCAGTTTGCTCAGCAACAATTCGGCCCGTGCCCAGGCCTGGCGGTGCGCCGTGCTGCTGTTGCGCCAGCGTTCCCATTCCAGGCGCTCGGTGTCGTTGACACTGCCTTCGCTCAGGCGCATCAGCCAGTCGGCTGCTTCATTGAGGATGGCGGGATCGACGGCGTGATTATCGCGAGCAGGCATTCAGTCCACCAACATCAGGCAGTGCAGGAAGGCCTGCTTCATGTAGCGCTTGACCGTAATCAGCGAGACTCCCAACTGATGAGCGATGTCGTTGTATTTCAAGCCGCTGATTTGCGATAACAGAAACGCCCGTTTGACCGGCCCGGGGAGGGTGTCGAGCATGGCGTCGATTTCATGCAGGGTTTCCAGCACCAGCAGGCGGCGTTCCGGCGAGGGCGCTTCGGGTTCGGGCAGCAGCGCCAGTGCCTGCAGATAGGCACGCTCCAAGGCCTTGCGCTGGAACCAGTTGACCAGGATGCCACCGGCCACGCAGCTGAGGTACGCGCGTGGCTCTTCGATGACCGCGACCTTCGAGGCGAGGATACGGATGAAGGTGTCATGCGCCAGGTCTGCGGCATCCAGCGCATTGCCCAGTTTGCGGTAGAGTCGGGCGTACAACCAGCCATGGTGTCCGCTGTAGAGGTCTGCGACGGTACGCAGATGACAATCGTTGGTCGCTGAACCGGGATCGCTCATGGCTGTTTATATTTTTGATAGTGAGAATTATTCCCAATAGTAGTGGAGGTGCTCGGCGGCACGCAAGATCATCCTGCGGCAATGAGCAATTGTGTTGGGGCAGGGGGGATGAGAACCGCTATTCGCTCGCCCGGTCCAGCACGCCGACCGACCTGTAGCGCAGTAGCACCAAGGGCAACAGCACCACGCCATAGGCAAGGCTGACGTAAAGGTAGGTGTATTGAAGGCCATAGACCTGGCTGAGCAAGGCACCCAGGGAAATGCCGATGATGGACGCCGTTTGCGAAACCCCTTGGGCGAGTCCCAGCACCTGGCCTTGGCGGCTGTTGTCGGTGCTTTTGGAGATGAGCGCGGTCAGTACCGGGGTGGTTGCGCCCAAGAGGACGCCCCAGGCGAAGTAGACAATGGCGAAGACCAACGGCTGACGCGTCAGGCCGGCCATGGCGGTCAGGGTTATGCAAGCGATCACGATGGCGGTGATGGCCTGCAGCGTCTGAGTCGGGTTGCGCTGCTCGAAGTAGCGCGACCAGGACGTTGCGCAAAGGATAAAGCCCAGGGCCAGCAGGCCATAGCAGAGCCCGACCAGGGCATTGCTGACGTCGAAGGTCGAGCTGACATACAGCGAAAACGAAGTCTGCGGGAGCATTCGCGCCAGAAGCAGAAGACCCATGATACCCAGGAGCGATAAAGTCAGCGGGTTATACAGCCCGGGGCGCGAGGGGGCGGAGGGAGCGCTGCTGGCGGTTGTCTTCGTGGCCGGCGCTACGTCGGGCAGCGTCAACGCCGCGATCACGGTACACAATGCGCACAAGCCTGAGGCCACGATGTTGATCCAGAAAAACGTGGCATGGTCCAGGATCAGCCCGCCCGCGACCGCGCCCAGCAGCGAGCCGACATTGGTGGAAATCTGCAGGATGGCAAACAGCCTGGCCCGCCGCGAGGGTGCCTCGATGCTCACGCCATAGGCCTGGGCGGGGGCGATATACCCGGCGAACGCACCCTGCAGGAAGCGCAGGACCAGGATCACCCAGATATCGTTGCATAGCGCCAGGCCAAGCTGAGTCAGGGACAACCCGGCCAGTGCCCGAATCATCATCAATTTATGCCCGTAGCGATCACCGATACGGCCCCAGAAAGCACTGGTCAGGATAATGCCGAGCATAGGGCCGACATACACCGCCGTGCTGGCGAAGCTGAACACCGCATCGTTGCTGGTCAGTTGTCGCAGGTGAACGGGCCAGAACGGCCCGCTCATCTCCATTGCGCCCATGGAAACCAGCTGGATCGCAAACAACAGATAGATCAGCAAGCGAACGCTCGAACCCTGGGGGATACCGGCACGGGGCATGGACAGACTCGCAGAGGCGGAAGGCTGAGTCTTATCCGACAGTTGTGTGGATCTGAGCAAGAAAAAAATGCAGCAGGCGCCTGCGGAAGCCGAACAATCGACGATTTTTTTTTGAAATCAAGGGGTTGTCAGCTTAGGCAAATGAGTCCATAATTGCGCCCATCGAACGCACTGGGACGTAAAAAATCTCAATGTTTTCAAGGAGATAGCGCTGCATAAGTGCTCTGTTTCCTGATCAGGTTTGTACGCGGTTGATGTGGCTGTATTGCATCAAGCGTTTTGAGGCCGAATAGCAAAATGGTTATGCAGTGGATTGCAAATCCACCTACGCCGGTTCGATTCCGACTTCGGCCTCCACTATTGAAAAACCCGTAGCTCAATGAGTTACGGGTTTTTTTTTGACTGCTTCTAAGCGATGTGCGGTGATTTCCTCAATTTCGCTCGCTGCTTTGGGTCGAATATCCTGGAATTGGAGCTGACGAGTAGTAGCTGTGCTCAGCGTAGAGTCAGTCACCCTCGGCCGCAGCCTTAACAACTGCCTTTTCCCTTGCTTCGCGTAACATCGCCTGGCTCATGCGTGGGCGTTGCTGATAATGGCACAGTAAGCGCTCCATAAACCTCGCGGGGTTCAGAGTGGGGAGTGTGCTGAACAGATCTCTGCCTGGGCAGAACACTGAGGTGATGTCGCTTGAAGAGCTTGCGGCATTTAAGGCAGGTTGAATGCCCCGCAGGTGTTTATGCCCTCGGGGCGACGATTTCACGCTAATTTTTTGCCAAGTCGTATCATTGGTTTTTCAATAAGCTCATACGCAATGTTTGCTACTGCAATGGTGGCCAGCGAAATAATAAGGATCCTTGTCGGTGCTCCCAGTTGCCAGTCGAGCCTGGCAAATAACATAGTCACTGCAGAGTTCACGATGGGGTGCAGAAGGTAAACGCCATATGTAATGATGCCCAGCCTCTCTAGGGGGCTGGATAGCGTTTTCGATAGAATTGGCGTTATTTTGAAAAAACCGAACACCATCAGTACCGAGGCTGAGGAAAAAACCAGGCGGTTGAGGCTCGTTACAATAGATGAGTTGTCGCTGCCACTTGGGAAGATCGCAAAGATGCATGCCGATAAAAAGATGCATGCGGCTGGTAGTGCGAGCTGTGGCTTTAGGTGTTTTGCATTGTAGTATATAGCAACGCCCATGACATAAAAAAATAGGTTGTTGAGTGGGTGTATATATGTATTCCACTGGAGCTCAAGTGGTTGGGCCGGGGTAAGAAGATTTAATGCGTAGCCCCCCCCGATTGCGATGGAGGCCAAAGCTAGAATGTTCCCTCCGGTCACGCTTCTGCGATAAATTACAAGAATGATCGGTGTCAATGCGTAGTACACCATTTCATTTCCGATTGACCACGCGCCTGTATTCAAGTATGCGGATGGCTCGATAAAGCCAAAGGCTGTTGTTAGATTTAACAGTATTTTATATATCGATATGTCTTCGTTCTTTAGTAGCAGGCTTTTGGCTGTGACTGCGAAAATAGCTAGCCAAAGTAACGGCCATATCCTAAAGATTCGTCTGATATAGAACTGAATGGAGCTTTTTATTGTTAGTTCGTAACGCTCATGGGCGATGGCCATGCTCAGGCCTGAAAGAACAAAGAACATTGATACCGCATAAATGCCTAAGCGACCGATAACGCTCGAGGCAGTGGTTGTTTCTCCATGCCAGAACATTAGATGATAAATCATGATGGATAGTGCTAGTAGTCCTCGCTGCCAATCCAGAGCTTCCACTCTGTAGGAATACGACACTCTGGTTCCATTAGGCGCGATTGGCATGGTCATCAGTTAGGACATCACCGGAGGGATTATGGGGCCGGCATTGTATCGGAATGGATATCTTTTTCTACAAACAGTGACAAATCCTTTTGCTCCGACTGAGACAGGACTCTTCTGTCTGGAGGAAACTTATGACCGTAACCGAGAAGGGGCGCGACAGCCTGGCGCGCCCTCTGTGGGGTGAAACAAAGGGTGAAGGCCTCGCCGGCCAGATCTCCGTGGCCTATCGCGTGCTCGACGGAAAGGACCGTTCGTGGTGGGGCGAGGGCTATGGCGGTTTCTGCCTGAAGCCATACCAGTTCGGCTGCTGGAACAAAGCGACCTGAACGACCCCGACCTGATCGGAGCCAAGGATATCCTGCCGAAGCAGCTAGCCATTCCCGGGCCAGGTCGGCGGCCAGTACCACCGCCGGCGTCAGTGGATATCGACCATGGAACCCTGCTATAGACCGTCAAAAATCTGTAGCCTACGGGACGATTCCGATGCTAAGCTATTGAAAAGCTGAACAAAGTGGATGGATTGAAATCCCACCTACGGCGGTTCGATTCCGACTTCGAATTCCACTTTTAAAAAGCTCTGTAGATCTTTGATCTACAGAGCTTTTTTATTTTCGAGGCAATGAAAAGTTTTGTCTGGAAAAGGCCTTGGGCCTCCTTGCTTCGACGGGGTGGGATGTATATATTCCTCCCTCTGCTGCACCAGGCTCGAAACTGGCCAATCCGATATTTGCCAGTTCCACCCAGCTTGACCGCGCTACCGCCCGAATGGCGAAACTGGTAGACGCATGGGACTTAAAATCCCCCGCTCGTAAGGGCGTGCCGGTTCGATTCCGGCTTCGGGCACCAATAGTATGATTTCAGATGTTCCCGTAAACACCTGAAACCTAGAGAAACCGGCCTTATAGCCGGTTTTTTTGTGTCTGAATATCCCCGTATGTTCCTGTACAGCCCCAAGATTTAGGTATACGTTTAGGTATATATCGGTTCGATATCGAGGCGTATACCTATGGCGCGCACCGTAACCCCTCTTACTGACCCCAAATGCGAGGCCGCCAAACCCCGCGCAAAGGACTACACCCTGTTCGACGGGCAAGGGCTTTTTTTGCTTGTAAGGGCCACCGGCACCAAGGTCTGGCGCTTCAAGTATAAGAAGCCAAGCGGTAAGCCTGGTCTGGCAACGTTCGGCAACTACCCGGCTCTCGGTCTGAAAGCCGCCCGCGCGCGTCGAGCCGATGCACTCGAGTTGCTGGCGCATGGCCAAGACCCCATCGAGAGCGCTAAGCAAGCAAAGATCGAGGCGGCCAATGAGGCGGGGAACACCTTTGAGGCGCTGGCCCTGGAATGGCACGCCAGCATGGCCGGCAAATGGTCGAAGGATCACGCGGTCAGGGTGCTGAAAGAGATCGAGGTCGATCTTTTCCCCATGCTGGGCAAACGCCCTGTATCCGACCTGAGAACCCGCGACCTGCTGGCCTGTCTGAAGGCGGTAGAGAAGCGCGGCGCGCTTGATGTGGTTGGGCGACTGCGCCAGCGCATCGCCGGAATCATGCGAATCGCCGTTCAGCGCGAGTTTATCGAATACAACCCGGCGCTTGATCTGGTGGGCGGGACTGCCACCCGCAAGACCAAACACCGCCCGGCCTTGCCCCTTGAGCGGTTGCCGGAGTTGTTGCAACGCTGCGAGGCTGACACCGGACGACCGCTTACCTGTCTTGCTGTAAGCCTCGCTCTACTGGTGTTCATTCGTTCTAGTGAGCTGCGCTTTGCCCGCTGGTCTGAGTTCGACTTTACCCGGAGCATGTGGACGATTCCCGGCGAACGGGCACCAATCGAGGGCGTCAAGAGGTCGCACCGAGGAGCCAAGATGGGGACTCCGCACCTTGTCCCGTTGTCACGCCAGACGCTGGAAGTACTAGAGCAGATACGCCGGCTTAGCGGGCGTTTTGATCTGGTGCTGCCAGGAGATCACTACTACTGGCGGCCAATGTCGGAGAACACCGTAAACAAATCACTGCGCCGTATGGGGTACGACACCAAGATAGAGGTTTGCGGGCACGGTTTCCGCACTATGGCCTGTTCCGCGTTGGTCGAGTCCGGCCTATGGTCGCGTGACGCGGTTGAACGGCAAATGAGCCACCAAGAGCGCAACGGCGTGCGCGCGGCCTATATCCACAAGGCTGAGCACCTGGAAGAGCGTCGGCTGATGATGACGTGGTGGGCTGACTACCTGGACGCCAACCGGGAAAAGCACATCACGCCCTATGATTTTGCACACCGGAACACTGATGTGGTGAGCGTGGAGAGGGGGCTACAAGCATGGAAATAAAAAGGGGCAAGCGATCAAAGGCACTTCCAGTATTCGACAATCAACCCGAATGGGGTACAGGTGATTTGGTCGATGAAAGCCTGTCTGATGCTGCGCGGGCAATTATCGCTGACTTGGCCGGACATCACGACGGCGATCTTCAGGAATGGTTCAAGGAAAGGCTTGGGTCCTACAGAGCGGTCATCCGCGAAACGGAAAAAGGCCCCGCGCGCCACGAAGAACTTCGCCATGTACGGCAGGTGCAACTGCATCTTCAGGAAACGTTACGGGGGCTAAACAATCTCCCTCCTTTCGCCGAGGGTTACATCAACGACGCCTGCTGGCGAAGCCATGGGTGCTTTTTCAGCGGTGGCTTGCTTTCTGACCTTATGACGAAGGCCGCCATGGTGTCCGATGTGTTGGACATTACCGAGCAGAAGTTGGAGGCGGCTCCAACTATTCGTGGCGTGAAGCCGAAGTATCCGCGAGATGATTTGTTGGCTGATACCGCGGACAAGCTACGGCAGTCTTCCTTAGCGAAGATGACCAAACGCAAAGCAGCAGAGCTCGCCCGAGAGCTTCTCGTTGCTGCAGGAGTCGAGGTGCCAGCGGACATTGTCGAATATGAAAAATTGATCCGACGTGCAAAAAGGGGGGAAATAAGCCTCTAACTAATCTCTTTTGAACACTGCGACAGCAATCGGGGGTTCAACAAAAATGACTCTGTACCCGATACGGAGTCACTCAAATGCAGCCAGCAACAATTCCCCCGAAAGCTCTCATCCGTCAGCCAGCGCTCTGTCTATGGCTGGACCTGTCCCGCTCTGGCCTAGACAAACTCCGCAAGAAAGACCCGACGTTCCCGAAGCCAATTAAGGCCAACGAAAGCCGACAAGCCGCGGCTTATTACGTCTTGGCTGAGGTGGAGGCTTGGTTACGGACCAAGATTGAAGCGAGAGACGCAGTATGAGCCATTCATCATCGCTTACAGCTTCCTGGAAGCTTCGCGTAATGGCCGCCCTGCACGTTGATTCCTTCCCGTCTCCTTCTAACTGGTCCTGGCGCAAAGCCAAGCAGCGCGGGGTGTAACCCATGAAAAGTCAAAACGGCGCCCATGCGCCGACGGGATCGGCTTGGCTGAAATCCATGATTGGGCCAGTAGCCCGGTACCTTCTTGGCGAGCCAAATACCGCAATGAGCAAGCAAACCGAGCTTCGGTTCGGAGCGCATGGCTCGTTATCTGTTGATCTGGGAAAGGGGGTATGGCACTCGCACGAAGACGGAAGCGGTGGCGGCGTGTTGGATTTGATTGCCAGGGAAACCGGCATCACAAGTCGGGCCGAGCAAATGGCCTGGCTTGAGCAGCACGGCCTAAAAGAAAAACATCCGGCCCCAAGTCGTGAAAGTCCTGATGTCCTTCCGGTCAGGGGCCAAGTGTCGGCTCGTTATGACTACACCGACGAGGACGGCAACGTTCTGTATCAGGTTGTCCGTTTCGAGCCAAAGGACTTTCGCCAGTGCCGCCCCGACGGAAAAGGTGGCTGGTTGTGGTCGGTGAAGGGCGTGCGTCAGGTTCTCTTCCATCTGCCGCAATTGCTGGACGCGCCGTGGGATACGCCAGTGTTTGTCGTGGAGGGCGAGAAGGACGTTCTTCGCCTGGAATCGCTGGGGCTGGTCGCAACCTGCAATGCCGGTGGCGCTGGCAAGTGGCCTGATGCTCTCAATGAACCCTTTGCGCGCCGCCGCGTAGTGATTCTGGCGGATAACGACGAACCGGGACATAAGCACGCTGACAAGGTTTGTCGGGCGCTGAGTCTGGCAGAGGCCGAAGTTCGCGTGCTCTGCCTTCCAGGGTTGCTGCCGAAGGGCGACGTGTCCGACTGGTTGGACGCGGGTGGCACCGTCGAGCAACTGCTGCAAATGGTGGATGCTCCCTGCAATCACCAGTTCGAAGACGACGATCAGCAGCCAGTCGAGGAACACTTCGAGCCCGGTGATGATGCCGAGGAAAAGCAGAGCCAGGCGTCTCTACTGGTGAAGTTCGTGGAGCAACGCTTCGAGCTGTTCCACGATGAAAACAAGGACGTCTTCGCCCGGGATCGTACGACGGGCGAAGTGCGTAATCTAGCCGCGCGCCAGTTCCGAGATGCACTGGTCGCCGGATTTTACTCGGACAGCGGAAAGGCGCCCCGAGATCAATCGGTCCGGGAGGCGCTGGGCACCCTGAGCGGCCTCGGCCGATTCCATGGAGACTGTCAGGAGGTACACCTGCGCACTGCTGGTGCCGCTGGTGATTACTTTCTCGACCTGGCTGTACTAGGCAGTAGCCGAGCGGTTCGCATTCGGCCGGGTAAGTGGGAGATCGCCGAGTCACCCGAGGCCATGTTCGTTCGACCTGAATCCATGCAGCCGATTCCAGCTCCAGTTCCAGGTGGATCGATCGAGCAACTTTGGCACGTGGCGAACATCCCGCACGGCTCCCGTCTGCTGGCTCTGGCTTGGCTGATCGAATGCCTGCGTCCTGATACGCCTTATCCAGTGCTGGAGCTGCTGGGCGAGCAGGGTAGTGCGAAGAGCACGACACAAACAGCGCTGCGCCAGCTTATTGATCCGAATTCCTGCCCTTTGCGCAGTGCTCCGAGGTCGTCGGAGGACCTATTCGTTTCAGCTGGTGTGTGTGCGGTAGTGAGCCTGGAGAACGTCTCGCACTTGCCCGCAGCAACTCAGGATGCCATGTGCGTATTGGCAACCGGAGGCGGCTTTGCCAAGCGCAAGCTGTACTCGGATGCCGACGAAAGTGTTATCAGCGTGAAGCGCCCCGTCGTGCTGAACGGCATATCTGCGGCAGTCACGGCGCAAGATCTGGTGGACAGAACGATCACCATCGAGACGCCGGTTATCAGCGAGCGGCTGGAAGTAACAGACCTTTGGCGGGAGTACGAAGCCGAGCGTCCGTGTTTGCTGGCGGCGCTGCTGGATATTTTCGCCAAGGCGCTGGAGTTATTGCCGCAGATGCAAATCCCCGCCGACGATCGTCCGCGGCTGGTTGAATTTGCTCGCCTCGGTATGGCTGTCGCCGCCGCAGCAGGTCATGAGCCCGAGGACTTCCTGCACGAGTTCAAAGCCAGTCGGCAGGAAAGTCTGGCTCGCACCATTGACGCTAGTCCGGTAGCTGCAGCCGTAGTGGAACTGGTCGAGGCGCGTCCGCACGGCGTGACCGCCCCGGCAAAGGATATTCTGCGTGCCCTGGAACAGTACCGTCCAACCGGCTGCGATTCGTGGCCCCGTTCCGCTAAGGGGCTAGGGGACGCCCTGCGACGTGCTGCTCCCGCTCTTCGGCAGATAGGCATCGAGTGCAAGTCCCTGGGTAAATCTGGGGGGACGGTGAAGTGGGGCATCGGGATAAAGTTATCGAAGCAATGTCCTGCAAGTCCTGATGTCCTGCCAGACGATCACCCCGAGCAGGACATTGGGACTTGCAGGACTTCGAGTCGGCAACTATCCCCCGACACCACCAGTACCTCGCCGGACATGGCCTTCGATGAATCCGACGCGGAGGCCTTCTGATGGGAGTTATCGACTATCTCCATGACCGTGGGTTCAGTGCCGAGGTGGTGGGCAACCGCTTATGGGTCTCACCATCTAGCAGGCTGACACAGGAGGAGCGCCGCTATATCAAGTTGCACCGTTTGGAGCTGATGGTCGAAGTTGTGGCCAACGATGGTGAAGCCCGCAGCAGTCACTGGACAGTGCTCGTGACTGGGTACAGACCCTTCACAATGATCGTTGAGCCGATGACCCATACCGAAGCCTTGGCTGAAGCCCGAATGCTGTGGCCTGAAGCGAATGTAGAGTGACGTTTAGCCCGGATAACTACCGGGCTTTATACTTTTACACAATTGATTGGTGATGATTTCGCCTGCATGGGTGTCAGGGAATACTTGACCAGTTCAGGTTGCCTCCAGACTACTTGATCACTGCTTTTGTTTTGGCGTAGATTTGCTCTTGTCGTTCCCTTAAGGGGGCGATGTTGGGCCGGTTCGAGTGACTCGACTGGTACCGTTTCTCGCCTTTCGGCGCAGCGGACTTCCTTTTTCATACAGGAGGCCGCCATGGCCGATAAATCTGTTATCAAACATCGTTTCGCTGCGTTCGATCGCCAAGGAGGCCGCTGCTATTACTGCGGCTTCCAGATGTGGCGCGATACTCCTGAGGCCTTCGCCCGCCGTCATGGCCTTTCCCTTCGGCAGGCTAGGCACTTCCAGTGCACAGCAGAGCATCTAGTCGCCAGGCAGGATGGCGGAAGAAATACCCAGTCCAATATTGCTGCCGCCTGCCTGCTGTGCAATCAGCGCCGTCATAAGCGCAAGGACGCGCCTGAGCCGCAGGAGTACAAGGCTCTAGTGGAGAAGCGGCTGAGCAAAGGTGGCTGGCATCTGCTCCCAGCAGGTCCCCATTTGTTCTGATCACCAAGGTGGTCTTGGCTGCTCTGGAACACGTCTATCGGGAACCGATCATCCGACCCAAAGCTGATGGTGGCGACAGACAGAAATCGGCTAATTGCAGCCCTTCGCCACATGCAGCAATCGACCCAGATGGTTATTCGATGCTGCCCTGCCAAAGCATCGAGACTGTTTGAATTGCACTGAGCACGCATGCGTGAAAGGCGACTCGTCAGAGAAGAACACCTGATCGCTCATGGTCGGAAGATAGCGGAACAGAACCTTGGTGCGTTCGTAGCCTGGGTGGTGGGAAACGCTGATCTGGATTCACAGGCGCAGCCGGGGACATGGCGTGGCGCGACTTGATGGCACGCGGCCATGTGCTACAGTCGCAAGGAGGGTGATGGAGCCAAGGGACCCGGAAACGGCCGTTCTGGTGTGCCGACACGCACGCAAGCGAAGTGCGCAGGCCTGAAGCTGGAAGCGGGGCCGTAGGCACCAGGAAAACTCAGGAAACTGCACGGAGGCGAAAACATGCATGAGATTATCTGTCCGCATTGTGCAAAGGCGTTCAAAATTGATGAGGCTGGATACGCAGATATCCTGAAACAGGTTCGAGATACCGATTTCGAGAAGCAGCTGCATGAGCGACTTGAACTGGCTGAGCAAGATAAGCGGAATGCCGTTGAGCTAGCGATCGCCAAGGCCGCGACCGAAATGCAGAGGTCAACGACAACCAAGGATGCAGAAATTCAAGAACTGCGGTCTAGGATTGATACTGAAGAGGTCGCGCGAAAACTCGCCGTCAGTGAGGCGCTAAGCGTTGTAGAGAAAGAGCGTGACACGCTTGCTTACGAGCTTGAGCAGACACGCCGCGAACAAGAATCGGCCTCAAAGTTGGCTGAAGCGAAGCTTCTAAATGAATTGCAGAAGAGCGCAGCGACCAAAGACTCTGAAATTCAGGAGTTGAAATCTAAGCTCGAGTCTATAGAGATCGGTAAAAGGCTTGCGATTACGGAGGCCATTAGCTCTGTCGAGAAAGAGCGAGATAAGCTGCAAAGTGGTCTCGAAAAAGCAGAACTAGAAAAGCAGCTTGCAGAAAAATCGCTCAAGGATAAATACGAAACGCAGATAAAAGATCGTGATGACGCTATCGAGCGTCTCCGAGATATGAAAGCGCGCCTATCGACAAAGATGGTTGGTGAAACCCTCGAGCAGCACTGCGAAACAGAGTTCAATCGTATTCGAGCCACAGCCTTTCCAAGGGCATACTTCGAAAAAGACAATGATGCACGAGCCGGAAGTAAAGGGGACTATATATTTCGCGATTCGGACGAGGAAGGAACAGAAATCGTTTCCGTTATGTTCGAAATGAAAAATGAGAATGACCGAACTGCAACTAAAAATAAGAATGAAGATTTCTTAAAAGAGCTTGATAAAGATCGCGTTGAGAAAGGATGCGAGTACGCTGTGTTGGTATCCCTTCTGGAACCCGAGAGCGAGCTGTACAACACTGGAATCATTGATGTTTTTCACCGCTTTCCAAAAATGTACATCGTCAGGCCTCAATTCTTCATTCAAATCATAACGCTGCTGCGAAACGCGGCTATGAACGCCCTAAAGTACAAATCTGAGCTTGCGCTTATGAAGGCGCAAAACATCGACATCACAGACTTTGAATCTGAGCTTGAGGGATTTAAGTCAGCATTCGCAAGAAACTTTGACCTGGCCTCAAAGCGATTTCAAACGGCGATTAGTGAAATTGATAAGTCAATCGACCATCTTCAAAAAACGAAGGAGGCATTGCTAGGTACCGACCGAAACCTTCGTCTAGCGAACGACAAAGCGCAGGATGTTACGATAAAAAAACTTACCCGCGGCAACCCAACTATGGCTGCGAAATTTTCCGATCTCAAAAGCAATATCGCAAACCCATGAAATTAGTATCTATTCAATCAATCAGGGTCGTTGAATTAATATATTAGGTAAGAAATGGAAAATACCTCGCACAACCCCGACCAGCACATGTTTGGATTTCGCCAGCTTGCTACAAATGGAAGAAAGAGAATAGGAATACTGCTCGGTGCAGGCGCCCCCGTTAGTATCAACATAGGTGAGGCCGGCACTTGGAAGCCGTTGATACCAAATATCGCCGGCCTTGAAAAAATTGTGTTACATGAACTTTCGGAAAGTCAGCGGGGAGTTTACAATCAAATAAAATCCTCATTTCCGGACTCAAATCTAGAGAAGGTGCTGTCACGCGTCAGAATGCTTGCAGAGGTTATTGGCGATGGTATGCTCTTTGATTTTACGGAAAAAGATTTCTCCGGTTTGTCCGAAGCAATATGCAATTCGATTCGGGAAGTGGTTGCGCAGGACTTACCATTGGGCGCAAATCCATACTCTGAACTTGTATCATGGATTAACGGTATTAATAGAAAGTATGCGATTGAAATCTTTACAACAAACTATGATCTTTTAATTGAAAATGCCTTGGAGCGGGCTCGAACACCCTATTTTGATGGGTTCAGCGGTTCCAAGAGCGCTTTTTTTGATCCTTCCAGCATTTCAAAAAATGACCTTCCCCCGCGTTGGGTAAGGCTTTGGAAGCTTCATGGCTCCATTGGCTGGGAGTCAAATGCTAATGGAGAGGTTGTACGCGTACCGAATTCTAAAAACGCCAATATGGTTTATCCATCGCACATAAAATACGATCAAACGCAAGCAGCCCCATTTTCTTCTCTTTTTGATCGTTTGAAGAACTTCATCCTTGAACCAGATACATTGATTTTAAGCACCGGATTTTCTTTTGCTGATGCCCACATTTCATCGAGGCTGCTTGAGTGTCTAATGGCGAACCCCACCGCCGCATTATTTGCCTTTCAGTTCAATGGTCTGGCAGATGAAAAGGCCGCCAAGGAATTGGCGCTAAAGTGCCCGGGAATAAGTGTTTTTTGTAGCGATGGCGCTGTGATTAATGGAGTAGAAGCAAAGTGGAAAATCGGTACCCCTCCAACCAAAAATTGGCATGAAATTCGAGCAGAATACTATCAAGATAATAAATTCTTGCTTGGAGATTTCCTACGGCTAGCTCGTTTTCTGGCAACTGCTGGTAGCGATATATCTCAAGATGCAGTTCCTCCTGAACCACAGGAAGTGCAAGAGGAGATAATATGACAATCATCCAACCAACGTTTCTGGGCCTTGTAAGCGCCGTCTCGAGCTCTTCGGTGGCCGTTGAACTCGCTGCCTCAGTGGAGTCTGGAATTGTCGTTTTGGAAGGACGCAATTATCGAATCGGGCAAGTCGGAAGCTTCGTGAAAATTCCTTTGGGGTATAACCACCTATACGGAGTCATTTCCGAATCTAGCGAAACCTCAACTGTCGACGCCGATTCCAAAATGTCTTCGGAGAGAAAATGGATAAAAGTCGAGCTAGTGGGAGAATCCATCGGCGGAAATTTTGATCGCGGCATAAGCGAGTACCCAAGCATCGGCGATCATGTCCATTTTGTCGTCGAGAACGACCTGAAATTAATTTTCAGAAAGCACTTAAATAGTCACTTCCAAGTTGGCCGTCTATCTAGTTCGGAAGGAATTGAAATAAGCTTGGATCTGGATAAGCTTGTCGCTCGCCATTCTGCAATTTTGGGGTCTACCGGATCTGGGAAGTCAACCAGCACGGCAAGCATCCTTCGGTCGATGGTGATCAAGCCTGATGAATCCCCCTTACCATCTGCGCGAGTTTTGCTGATAGATATTCATGGTGAATATGGTCCAGCACTTAGCGATGTCGCCAAAACCTTTTCAATCATGCCCTCGGGCGAAAATCAGTTGTACATACCGTTCTGGTGTATCTCGCCAGATAAGCTTATTGATTTTCTTTGCAATAATCCAAACGATTCTCAGCGATCACTTTTCATGGATAAAACCGTTGATGAAAAAAGGTTTGGCATCATTGAGAATGATATACCAAATATAGATGTTGATAAGATAACAAGTAATACGCCGCTTCCTTATAGATTAAAGAAGATATGGTATGAGCTTTGTTATGAGGACGGTGTTAATTACAGTGATGCTGCCATGACTACGCCGGCATATTCTCCTGGCGGAGAGGGGGCTTTTGATGATTTGATCGCCCCTAAATTTCTCCCTCCTGGGGCTGGTTCATCACTACCGAAGAAGGGTGGAACTGGGGCAATGAAGAGGCAGCTTGATTTGATGAAATCAAGGCTGCTTGATACGCAATACTCATTCTTGCTGGAGCCGGGCGATTGGAATCCAGACAAAGAGGGCAAGATCAAGAAAGACTTAGATGGGCTTCTGGAGAATTGGCTTGGGCATGATAAGCCTATAACGATATTTGATTTGTCCGGCATGCCCTCGGCACGGTTGACGCTTCTTTTGGGCGCACTTCTCGATATTATCTTTGAGTCAGCTATTTGGGGAAAAAATGTCACTGAGGGGATGCGTGAGCGCCCCCTTCTTATCGTCCTTGAAGAAGCCCACCGTTATCTTGGAAAGTCAGAGAATGGGCACTCAAAAGAAATGGTACAGCGGATTGCTAAAGAAGGTCGCAAGTTTGGGGTCGGCGCCATGATTGTTAGTCAGCGTCCATCCGAAATAGATGAAACTATTTTATCTCAGTGCGGAACAATTATATCGCTGCGTATAAATAACTCGACGGATCGTGGGATAGTCAAAGCAGCTATGTCCGATGGCTTGGCCGGGATTGTTGACTCACTACCCATCCTTAGAACTGGAGAGGCCATTATAGTGGGAGAAGCAGCACAGCTCCCTACTCGGTGCAGATTCAATGTTTTACCAGATGATAAATACCCTAATAGCGGAGACCCTAAAATTAGCGAAAAGTGGAACGCTGCACGCGGTGAGGAAGATTACTCCAAGCTTGTTCGGGCATGGAGAAACCAAGATAATGCGCAATAGGAGAAATCATGGAACGTTTATCTGTTAGCTCTTCAAATATCGCCTCTGTTGGACATGACGAGTCATCGAAAATTCTCGAAGTGGAGTTCTTGAATGGAGCGGTATACGAATATTACGATGTGCCTGAACATGTCTACCAAGAGTTGATAAGCGCATCTTCCGTGGGAGGTTATTTAGCGCAGTGGGTAAAAAACGTGTACAGTTTCTCTCGTGTTGGATAGGGTTGTTACATGATGCATGGTTTTTTGGCTTAAATTCATGGATCACACTTTGTTCAGAGGAGGTTCGCATCGCAATGCGACTTCCTCGGTGAAGCACGACTCTAGATCTCTGATCTTTAGGATTTGGCTTAGCAAGAATGCGCACCAAACTTCTAGCCTAGTAAAAATAATCCCTGCTCAGCAAACGACATGGATGAAAAACCTGAGTAGTCCAAGTCGTCGGATATCGACGGGTGAACTCTGTGGGAACTCTTAATTACGCGGAATTATTCGTAAAGTTTCGGCCTAAAAGCAGTCTAAATTTTACGTAACCCTTTTAATTTTTCTGAAAATCCGCAGGGTGTTAGGGCTTATGGAAATTCATCTTGTTGATGGTGTTCATTACCGCGAATGGCCGTATTAAGGGACTAAGCAGCCTCTGACCACCGACTGACTTCTTCTGGTCGATTTCTGCCCGGCTTAAAGGGCTACAACCGACCGAGGCTGTGTGAAAAAGCATGCGCCGTTTTGAAGTCTGCGTTGCTACGTAAAATCTGCCAGCGTTTGGTTCATCAGCCAGATCGGAAATTTGTGTAGAAGCGCGATTCTCATTCCAGTCCTGACTGTAAAACCTGCTCCAAAACGTTTTCATTCATCTTAGACCCATAGCGGACACTAACTACGTAGTCAGGCGCTGCGTGACAAAGCTAGGTTTTCGGTTTGACATAGACAATAGGCTCCTTGCGTTGTTGAACCATTTTGAAATCTTGGAACGACGGGCGCACTCGTTTGAGCGAGACCTGATGCGGTACTTTGCCAACCGCACGCTTAACTGCTTGCAGAGTCCAATCGCAACGACTGCCTAGAATCACTTCTTTTAACGTAAGGAGTTCATTGTTGAACGGCAGGAAGTGCATTCCATTGGGGCCTGGCACTGCATTGTCGAATCGAACGATCAAGCGATGTTCTTTCTCATAGGACCACTCCGCCGATTTGGTTGTGAGTAGCGTGTTCAGTACTTCGGCAGTCACATTGCCCAAGCGGGGATTTTCCCCAAGAAGTTTGTTAAGTCTTTTGGGCTCATAGGTGACTTCGCGGAGCCCGTGTTCGATCACCTCAAAGCCTAGGCATACGCCCTTGTGTTTGTCGCCGTAGTGCGCCCACATCACCGGACTCTGCCAAGTCGTGCTCATGCACACCAAGCCGAACGTATCGGCGACACGCCCTTGGACGTACCTAAGAACTTTGCGTGCAGCAGGTTCTCCTATTGATGCACCGAGTAACTCAAAAGGATCATTTAGCTCTGCTATGGTCGATAGCTTGAGGCGCCGCTCATGCAGAATGACTTTCGCCCACTTCTCTGAAGTTAAGTAGTACATCTTCATTTTTTTCCTCGCTTGTGCACGGAGCGTTTCCTTGTCGCTATCTATGAGTACCTAACGCCCAAGGCAAGCGTCCGCTTGACCGACCAGTTAGGCGATTTTCTAGGCGCGTTCATGGCTTGTGTTGCGTGCTCAGTTCAACGAACAATTCCTCTCTGGCTTTCGCTTCCATTTCTTCGGTGTAGCCATAACGACGAGCAATTGGCATTGTTATGGTATCGAGTTTTGCGGTGACCTCACGGAATAGATCGGTTATGCCTTGTAGCTCTTCGATCATTCCCGCTCGACCTGCTTCGTGCGTGAACTCGACGGCGCGATGGGAAAAGTAGCTGTGCGCTAGCCAGTTGCGCTTCTCTAAAGTCGTGGACAGTAGTGTGGAGACTTCGATTGTAGGTTGCCCTTCATCCTTCAGCCTTTGAAGCAACCGCCCCATTGTTTTACCAAGTTCTTTCTCTTCATAGGCATCAAAGTCTGAAGCCCACTTCTCTGAGTTTTTAAAGTTCTTCACATTCTTGGGGAAGAAGTCCAAGAACGTAAGATGAATGAACATGGACTGCTCCACGCACTGTGCCCAGTATATGGCTAGTCCATAGAAGGCATACACATCACGTACGTGGTCGTCCTCGTCCATAGCTGGTCGCCTAATGTCTAGAGTGTGCGAAGCGAACGACCTTAAATCGTTTGTTTTGCATTTTCACGATTCCAGTTGGCGGATTTATTTTTTTGGATTAATTCTTCTTCTAAGTAATTTCGCAAGGATTCGGGTTTTATTGTGAGCCACGATATTTTTATGCTGCCGCCAGACTCCACGTGCTGTATTACGCTGGAGAGCTTTGATCCGGTTGCTTCATGCTTTTTGAAAAGACGATTTCTGACCCGCTGTCGGGCTAATTTTCTAGTGCTCTTTCCTATATAGCGTAAAGAGTATTCATTTGAACCTTTGGGCGCTGTGAATATTGCGTAGATATTTGCCGAGCCGGACACTAGGTCAAGCAGTTCGCTATTCTTTGATTCAAGTTCCGAACTATTCCATGGCGAAGTGTCTTCTTTGGGGTACGCAACAGGTTGCTGCCTTTCTTCTTTCAGAAGCTCTGCTTCAACAAGGCCTAAGTAGGCTTCAAGAGTTTCTAATTCCTCAAATTTCATGTCTGGCAAGACCTTATTGGATAACATTGTGCGTATAAACGCACCGTGTGGTAGATAACATGACGAGATGAGACCAGCAGACCGCTCTGGGATAGACAGGACGAGGTAGAAGCATGGATTACACCATTCCTGCGGTTCCCTTAGCTGGCGGTGTTCGGGTTAGCACAAGGCTAACCTCGGAGAGAGCCGCTCACAATCCCAGCCCCATCGATTTAATACGATTGACTGCTTTTGGCCGAAGCTGTGTAAAAACGTTTTTGAGCGCGATAGGTACTCAAAATCGGACTGGAAATCGCGTTTCTACGCGAAATCCACATTTGCTGACGTCCCGATAAATTTCAGATTTAACGTAGATGCTCACACTTCAATTTTTGGCGAAGTATTTTTACACACTCTGGGCTGAAAGCTGTCGGTTTGCTTTCACTCCGGCGTCATCATCACCGCGAGCGTCATCTTGATGAACTCCTCATTCTTATCGATGGCTTCCAAGGCGCCGCGCACGTTGTCGTGCGTCGTCGGCCGATCTGCGCTGCTCGACCCAATTTGAAAGCTCCAGGATGGCGGCCTTAAGGGCGAGTTGGTTTTCGATGATCTTGAATAGCAGGGAAGGGAGCAGGTCAGAGTTTGGTATCGTGAATTCTCCGTAAGAAATCAGCGTAGCAGTGATGATTGAGAGTAAGCGTCCAGCCAACACAGCTTCCAGTCCCAACGGTTAGGAGGAAAGTGGATGATTACGGTGTAGCCTGCTTAATCACCGTTTGGTTGAATGAGGTTTCATCTCCGAATTGGGCCTTTCGTTTCGAGTGGACACCGTAATGGACTCTGACCATGAACCTTCGTTTGAAGGTGCTAAGACAATAGATCTCATTTACTACGCCGGCGATGAGGCGCGTCCCCTAGCGCGTGAACGGCTGGTAAACAAACGCATGTGCGCATTATTTGATGATGTTGAGGTATATGACGGCTACGAAGTCTCAAGACAGGTATATCGAGAGAATGTGTTCGGAGGCGGGATGTATTGGGAGCAACATCGCCCTCCATCCCTAGGCCCATTCGAGTTACAACCTTCAGCTTTTTTGGCCAAAGCGCGTGCCATGCGACCCGAATGTCCAGAAGCTACGGCATCGGCCTTCGGGAGTTGGGTGTATAGCCTCTATGGCCGACCAGGCAATGATGAAGATGCGTTGAAGCGCGGCTTGGAGGCGGAAAAGTTGATCTTCGAGCTTGGCAACCGTGAGTACATAGGCGCGAGAGAGGTGTGGACCATCGCCAATGCCAACATGCTGGCGAGGCGAGGCGACGGTTGGCGCCTGATGCATCAGGGCCTGCACCTAAATAGCGATACCGTTCCGTTCGTCGAGTTGGATGAACTGCTCGTGCGCGGCCAGCCGCTGCGAGCATCGCCGGACTTGGTCTTTCGCAATGCAAAAACCGGGCATGTGCTAGTGGTGGAAATCAAGCTATCCCGGCAGTCCCTACCGTCCAATCTTTGGCCCAACGTTTGGGCGCAGCTTTGGTGTTATTCGCACATTCCTGTGGCACGACAGGCGCCTCGGGTAACGGTCACGGGCGAAGTCTGGGGTGAATCCATCCGGCAAGGTTCGCGACGGAGGCCATCCGTGCATTCGCTCTATCTTCGAGCGGTGGTGCGGCGGGACCCGCGATCTGCGGCCTACAACCGCTTTTTTTGTGAGCTGTTCGACATTTATCGCGGCGAGTCGTGATGCCTTGAAGGCCTTGATGCTAAAGGCCTTGATTGATTCCAGGGAGCTGCATTGAAAAAACAAATAACTCAGCAGGCACCGAACTTTTTTTTAACCGTTTCTGAAAATAATAGTGGGGCAAAAGGAGTCGCAACTGTAACAGCGTCAGCTGTTCCGCCAAGGATATTCAATATTTTGGAACCGTCATATCAGGGAGACGCTTAGAGCAGTTGCAGCATCTTTTCGCCATTTTTCGATGGCTGCATCCACCGAAAGCTGGTCGGCCAACTCAGCCAAGTCGATACTATTGGAATACACGCGATACCCTGGAACGGATTCGGTGGTACCCACTTCGCCATCTTCTGGATAAGGCAGTGGATTCCAGACTTTGTTATACCAGTTTCCTGGGTTGTCGTTTGGTTTGTCACAAATTACAACAGATAGAACGAGGATGCTTTTGGATACCTCGGCTGTTTCTTCAGTGTAGATACCTTGATATTTATCGAATCCGGTATCACTGCGAACCCACGCACCAAACATCAAATCGCCAGGTAGGTGATTGTCCCAAAACTCATCCTGGTTTTGGTGACGCAGCCAGATCGCAGATATGTCCAGGAAGGGCAGGAAACGCAACCCGGCGCTGGCTTGGTTTTCCAATCCTCGCAGGTCGCCTTGGCGAGAAAATGCATAATCTTGATAGTAAGATACGGCTTCCAGTTTGTTGCGGACGTAAGAAAGCAGATCAAATTGACGTTTCTGGTAGTTGGCCAGTAAACGATAAGCGCGGCGGACATCGAGCAAGGCCGCGTTAAGATCTTGATTCATTTTAGATTCCACTTGTCGAAGATACTTGGGTTTGTAGTTAAATGGATTGGCTTCAGTGCGCTTAGCCATAACATGCGATGAGTGTGCAAACCATGCCAGGAATAGCAGTCGGAGACGTCGGAAAGCATCCGTTGCAGTCCTGGCTCAGAGTCTTTCTTCAACTCGTCTTCCAATATGCAGAACAGCCGCTGCCAGCTACAGCAGACCAGTTTGAATCGGGTGTCATTGCCAACAGGTAGGGCTGTGATGATGTTTTGATACAACTCCTTATGTGTGCTGTGGCTTATATCGGTCAAGCCGCCGAGAGTCAGCAAGATACAGTTTTCGGCAAGCTTGCCCTCAGCCCAACCGGCTTGCAGCTCTGCCGCCAGCTGCCCTGCATATTGTTGCCGAGAATAGTCATGACGCTTGGCCTCCACCAATAGCGACTGTTGCCCATCGCTTATCACGACATCGGGTTCGACGCGACGACCGTCAGGCAGGTACCACGATGGCCAAAAGTCGATCTCTTCAATTGCACCAAAGGCTACGCCCAACAACGTGGTTAACGTGGCACTGAATAAATCGTCTGGCAAGTAAGAAAGACGTTCGAAGACACTCGCCGTGATCACATCTTCCGCGCCCTCTGCTTGGCCGAGTATCAACCGGGCACCTTCAAGCCCAGTGCCTCGTTTCTTGCCAGAAATGACGGCATTCAACATTGTTCACTTCCTTGTGGTAGCGAGTTCATGAGTTATGCTTCGTATACCATGTCGACTTTCTTGGTGTAAAACTACACATTGAATTTGCCGTGAACACAAGGCAGATCTTCTTCATGAGCACTAGAGCAGGTCGCTTCAAGCAGCTGATACTAATGCTAGTAAACAGATGCGGTCTGTATCACGCCCCCGCGGGTTGGGGGGCTTCTGCCGACGTCCGTTTCTGGCCGTTCTCGGTCAATAATCAAAGCGGACTCCGATCACGAATCGTAATCGCTCCTAGCGGGTAACTCGAGACCCGGCGCAGGGTCGCATACGAAGGGGCGTGCTTGATTGGTTGTTTATCCGTAATTCGCCATCGGGCAACGCAACCAGGGCAGTTGATGCTGCTCGATATAGACATTGGGTAGGGGGAGGTCAAAAGTCTGGAGTCTTCGCCCGAAGTACCGATCCCCGCCTGTTTCAATCATTAATTCGTAGTTTTTTAGGAAATCGCCGTCTTGGGCGAATTTGGGGGAATGTTGGGAGGTGCTGCGTCAAAAGGATTAGCGATTCGCAGAATCGGCTCCTGCGGCCAAACTATTTTTCCATCTCTTCAAAACGTGCATTGCTAACCACCATCCCTAAACGGGGAGACAATGATGATCACAAGCGCCACCCGCCGACGGCAAAACGGGGAGGGCGTCGGCATAGGCGACCGGCTGGAGGCGGAGAAGATAAGGGTACTTCCCGTTTTAGGTATACGTTTAGGTATACATGCCGAGATTAATAATAGATAAATCCAGTAAAATAGCGTCCTTTAGACGGTATGTTCGACCCCGGCTTCGGGCACCATCTAAAATCAAGGGTTTGCGAGCGAAAGCTGATGCAAACCTTTGTTCGTTTCTGCCCCGCAAAAATATTCCACTCCATATGCCGCTAGCCTAAGGGCGTCTCCTGGCTCCTTCATTGAGCATCTGCGTTGAAATCCAGCACCCGCGTGGCCCCGTCAGCGTGAACGGGCCGGCCAAAAGCGCTGCCGCCCGTGGCACCTTTCTGGCACGGCTGCCGAGGCCTGACTTACGCAAGGTGAGTTGGGCGTGCGCTTACAATAAGCCTTAGAGGTCTAACGTTTGCAGAGGCCAACCGATGCGCGCTGCACGCAGGAGGCTGGCCTTAACAACCAAGCGATGAAAGGGTGCAATAACGAAGATGTAGGCCCGGCCTAGACGGTTGTGGCAGTGGACCACGGTTGAAAAAACGAGTTGGCGACTGCCTTCTGGCTCTGCCTCTCCAGAACATAGGATCGATATCCGGAAGTCGAGGTGCTTGTCGTCCTCTCCCAACACGATTTCAGTCTGGTTCGTGCTGTAGACCTTGAAAACGCCAATCCGATTAGCAAGTGATGCCAAGTGTTTGGCTGTCTTGAGACCAAAACAGACAACGATAGTGTCTCGGACTTTCAGGAGCCATCCGATCCAGGATGGCTGGTGGGAAAGGATGAATCGAGCTAGCAAGTCTGGATTGCTGGATGTGCCCGCAGGGAGCCGAACTGCAAAAGCGTCCGCCAGGTTCATCGACTTGTAAAGGTGGGTGATGCCGGACCTCGAGGGGACTGGCACGGACATGATGAGCTCAAATTCTCGGGGCATCGGGGATCTCTCCTGAGTTCTAACGACTAATTAGACGACATGCCATGTCGCGTTTCTTGTGGCGATGGCGCGAGCACGGATTAACTGGATGTTGTTGAGGCGCCAACTTCTCCTTGTCGGATGCTGAGCCCGATCAAGGCATCATAGAGCTCTTGCTGCCCAGCGGGCAGAACAGGGCGCAACGTCGCACGGCGCTTGTCGACATCGAACCAGGATTCAACCAGCCATCCCACCAGATAGAGTGCCGAAAGGCATCCGCCAGCGGTTGCAACGTTCCCCTGGGACACAAGAGGCTTGTCCACGGATTCAAGTCCCAGAGCTTGCAAGTTCGATCGTGCATCCGGGTGTGTAGTCGCTTGGCCGCTGAGCAGCCCAAGCCGTTCGAGAATGAAAGCTCCGGCGCATATGGAGCCGATTCGCTGGCGTCTGGAGTCAAGTTCAAACGACGGCAGGAAATCTGGGGCGGCAAGTGCGGCGGGTATCCCTTCCTTGCCGCTGGCGAACAAGACCGCGTCGGCACTATTGGCCTCGCAAAGCGGACCGTGCACCGCAACAGGCAGGCCGTGCGCCGATCGCACGATAGAGCGAGAACCCAATATTCGGACGTGCCAGTCCTCAGTGTTGCGGCCTAGAATGTCCCACATCAGGAATAGGTCGATATCAGTGAATTGGTCGAAAGCAATCAGAGCGATTTTCTTCAAGGCGAGCTCCATGAAAAGTGCTGGCGTGCAGAACGCAACGGCCATCTTTGCTGGTGTTCGCAGCGTATCAATCGATTGCGCACCATACACAGCCTGTATGGCGCTAAATAGGGAGCGACATAACGGGTGAGAAAACTAACTCGTAACCATTGGATCGTGGCTGGTTTTGAGGCTCTCGACCAAATAGGGCATGTTGGCGTTTCGGCCGAGAGTCTATCGCGCCGATTGAATGTGACCCGCGGATCGTTCTATCACCATTTCCGCAATCGCGAAGACTTCGTCCGCACCTTGCTGGCCGCTTGGGAAGAAGACTACACGGAGCGCATGCTCGCTTATGCGGCGCAGGGTCGTAGCGCGGGCGAAATCTTGAAACGCTACTTGAGTATTGCCGCTGAGAAACAACCTGGGCGGGAAGTCTCCATCCGGGCCTGGTCGCTGCACGATCCGTTGGTAGGTGAGTTTCAGCAGCGTGTTGACACAAGGCGACTGGATTTCGCGATACAGACGAGCCGCCGTTTGGTCCGTATGCCAGGCCAAGCAGAAGTGATTGGTCAGATGGCCCATCTGTGCCTGATTGGTGGTCAACAGGCAGGGCTACGGCGTGATGCCGCTCGCTTCAACAGTTTCCTGCATCGAGCCTTTTTCATGTGGAGCACTTCCTCCGGCTAGTGCCGAAGATGAGACCTGAGGTCGAGTATGTTTTAAAGCGCGTCCACGGTAACAGGGCAACCGGTATCCCAGGCGAGGGCGGGTGTTTTCAGCACGAGTCTCTACAATGGGCGTTGAGATTAGCAAGGTGAGTTGGCCTGGCGGTTATGGCCAACAGTGGTGGCTGCGCAATGCAATGCTGCGGCTATCGGATTCCAGAACCTGTCCAGTGCGCTAATCCTTTAACCCCAGGAAGAGGTATCCAGTGAAGACAGTTGCAACGATGAGCCTGTTGGGCTTGATGAGTAGCAGTGCCGTATGCGCAGGGGAAACGACGTCCCCTGATGGGAAAACGCTGGCCGTGAACTTCGGCGAGCCGACGGTTAAGCAGGTGCTCCACTATCGAAAAATGTACGACAAGAAACCCTTTCCCGATGCGGAAATTTATTACTACAGCAATGGGCTGTATAAGATCATTTCCCAGGGAGAAAATCATTACGGTGTCTATGTCTTGCAGGGACAACACAGTGATGAGACGTACACCGTGAAATTTATCTCCCTGCCTTCCGCAGACTGGGGGAACAAAACGGCGTATCACCAGCTGACCTTTATCCGAGGTGATACGGAAAACGTGTTCATCCAAAACGCCATTGTTGATACCGGCGAGGCGATTGCACAGCAGAACGGAACCTATACGCAGGAAAAAAATACGGTCATCAATCCGATCAGCACCGACTGGAAGAAAAAGTGAATCCACCCCTCCAGAAAGGCTTGCCCGGTGCGTTATGGAAGCTGGGTCGAGTTGGGTGCGCATTATTGGGTGGCGGGAAGGGTGTCGAGATCCGAGTGAGTTAAAAACAAAAGGTTGCATGAGATTTCTCATGCAACCTTTTTTGTCTCCATTGTTCATGCCGGCGCCGAGAGTTATGTCTCACAACCGCCGCCGAAACGCCTCGAGAATCTCCCGCGTGACTTTTTTCATCTGCAATTGGGCAATGGCATCCAGCGGATGCCAAAGGCAATCGCTGATTTCATTTTGTGGCCTGGCTGCCCTTGAGTCACTGACCGAGGCTTCGAACACGTGGTGTTCGGTTTCACCGTCGCTGATCCGCATCAAGTACAGCAGGTCTTCGGCGCCCAATCCGGTTTCTTCCGCCAGCTCTCTGAGTGCAGCCCCAGCATGGGTTTCGCCGCGCTCGACGGTACCCCCTGGCAGTGTCCAACGGCTGTTGGCTTTGCGGACCAGCAGGATGTGGCGATCCTCTTCGCAGATGACGGTCGCTCGAATTTTCATAGGCTTGCTCAATCAGTGACTGTCATTAAATTGAAATATAACTGCAATATTTGTTCCAGGCGTCATCAGCTTGTTCAAAAAAGCGATTGTTCCGAGGTCATATCAGTACGACCGCCACGAGAGGGTAAAGATTGAATTCATTCTTGGTTTGAGGCTCGTTCTATCAAGCCAAGCACCGGCCTAGCGCGGAGTACCGGTCATCGCCTGGAATGAATCAGCTTGGAAAAAATGAATCCATTGCTCATTGGGTGGATGGCCAGCCCCTGGCATTGGGGAGAGAAAAGATGACCACCGTTGAAGACTTCAAAATCAAATCCCACGAGCTCCTGGTGGAGCTCGACGCGGCGACATCTGAAATGATGAAGCTCATTTGTGTTCATCAGATGACCGGGACAGCCTGGGAAGAAGCGGTCCAGCGTCAACATGAAGCCTATGAGCAGTGGGTTGCTCATCTGAATGAGCGACTGTAGATGCAACGCGCGCCCCAGGGCGCGAGTTCTTTGAACGACGGCTGGGCGGTTACACCTAATCCATAACGAACGCCCGTCATCTGCGGCTCTTTGCATCGGTACTTATCAAAATCGAGGCGCAAAGAACGCCCTCGGTCCATCGGCTTTCCAGCCGGTAGAGCCCAGGGGGAGCGATGTCTCTGGCTAACGTTAGCGGAACTTGGGTAATGGTCGCTCAATGGGCTTAAGCGAAGTCAGTGCGCTCTGGATCGACGGAGCATCTTTATCAATGTCGTTGAGCCGGTCGCGGATGCGTACCGCGGTAGGATGCCCGCCCTGGTGGTCGACCCAGTCGGCGATTTCCTTGCAGGCCGCCGCGAGTCTAGCCTGGCGCGATTCGAGTAAGGTAAGCAGCGTGGTGATGGACTCTTTTTCGGACATGTCACACCTCCATTCAGACATTCAGAGTTGCATTCAAAGTTGATAAGGCAGCACAAAGCCCGCCAGAGGCGGGTCGTGCTGTCGTTTAAGCGTAGTTGAGTTATATCGGTTCTGTCGAAGAATCCGGCGCCCGGCTGGACAACCGGTGCGCCGGAAACTGGGTTATTTAAGTCAGCCGGACTCCTTGATCCAGGACGGCGCGACGCTCGCTCTCCAGCGTACGTCGGTAATGCCGTATTTTTCAGCAAGGGGTTTGGAAACCCGCTTGACCTTTTCCCGTCCGAATTTCGGTATGCGCCCGACCCCCGCGTCGCAACTGGCCCAATGCCAAGCCTCGGAGTTATTCATCACCTCAGCGCGAATGATGAATGACTTCGGCTCGCCATGGAGCACGTAGTCGATGATGTAAAGCGATGGCCCGCCCATAAATCCTCCCTAATTAGTTCTATACGGATGGATGCGGAGGCGGGCGGAAAATTCCATCGGATTATCCAGACGGTCAAAAATCAGACCAGGAGCCAGAGCAGCCAAGTCGGTGCTCACGGTCAGGAACCAAACCCGGTTAACCTTCTCCAAGGTGAGCTTCAACACCGTGGCCAGGGATTAAAGGCAAGGCAGTGCGGCATCACATTAAGGCAAAACATGAAAAACATCGTCAGGGCGCTGGTTATTGCAGTCCTCGCCATCGGTGTGTCGGGATGCATCGGCCCGCCCATCGAATTGACCCCGAAAACCGAGCAAAGCCTGCAGTCACAACCCCCGATCCGTTTCCTGCTGACATTCGATGACGGGCCCAGCGCATCGTCCTTCTGGAACCCGAGCCTGGACGTGCTGGATGCCCTTGAACACAACCCCGTGCAACCGGGGATCAAGGCGGTATTTTTTGTCCAGACCCGTGCGTTACGAGCCGGTAACAGTGATATCGGACGCTCGGTAATGCACCGTGAGCATCGCGAAGGTCACGTACTGGGTTTTCATACGGCGACCTATTGGCACACCAATCACCGCTTTTTGAGTGCTGACGAACTGGAGCAGTCACTCGTCAGGGGGAGCGCCGATATTGCCGCGATCACCGGTGCCGCGCCGACTTTGGTGAGGCCGCCGTTCTGGAGCTACAACAGACGTACCTTTGCGGCCTACCAGCAGCACGGTCTGCATGTATTGCTGACTGACCTGAGCGCCAATGACGGCAAAGTCTGGGGTATCACTGTCAGCCCGCGACGGCGAATCAACCTGACGCGCCAGCTCTCGGAAGTGCGTGAGCGCATCGCTGCGGGGCAGTTGCCTGCGGTTGATGGGGTGATTCCGGTGGTGGTCACCTTTCACGACCTCAATCGTTATACCGCCCGACATGCCCGGGAATACCTGCAGATCCTGATCGACGCTGCGCGAGCTACGGGGGTGAAGACCGACGCCAAGCCTTTCTATGATGACCGTCAGGCGCTGGAGCGCGCGGCGCTGGCGCGCACGGTCAAGGACACCGCCCAGCCGGTGCATCTGCCTGGTTTGTGGGATTGGTTATGGGATTCGGATTCCCACTGACAGGGCCCCACGAGCGTGGCGTCAGGCGACACGGGCCTTTAGCTGTGTGCCAGCTCCAGTGGAATCTCCAAGGTGAACAAGGCTCCCTGTCCCGGCCCGTCGCTATGAACGTGGAGGCGGCCATGCATTTCAACCGCGGCCAGGGCGCAGCTGTGCAAGCCGAAGCCATGGCCGTCCTTACGAGTCGTGAAGCCGTGGTTGAAGATGCGGGCCAGGTTCTCGGGCGCAATGCCCTCGCCTCGATCCTTGACGCTGAGGCACAACGTCGTCTGATCGAGGATCCGGATCCCCAGCGTCATTTCCCGCGGATGATCGCTGACGTGAGACATCGCAAATTTGGCGTTACTGATGAGGTTGATCAGGATCAACAGCAACCTGTGCTTGTCGCCAGCGATCGTAGGGACGTCCTGATAATCTTTGATGACGGTGACGTGATGCCGACTGAGTGCCCCCGAGTTCATGCGTAATGCGTCTTCGAACAGGTCACTGATATTGAGCGTTTCGATCAGCCTGGCGGCGCCGGCATAGGTTTGTTGAGTGGTGACGATTTCTTTGATGTGGTCGATGCTTTTGGTCAGTTGCGCCAGTTCTTCGATGAGCTGTGCTTGTTCGGTGGCGATGGAGTCGACCAGCTCGTTGAAGTAGCGAGGCAATAATTTGCCTTTTTCATCGAAGGTGATGAACTGGCCGAGGTCTTCGGCATGTTCATTCATCATTTTTACCGCTTTTGCGAGGCCCTGTGTCTTGCTGCTGCGCAATTTCCGCGTCACAAGGTCCGCGGAAATATTCACGCTGTTGAGCACATTCCCGACGTTGTGCAACACATTCGTGGCGATCTCGGCCATTCCCGCCATCCGTGCAGCCTCTACCAGTTCGCGCTCGGCCTCCATCAGCTCGCGAGTACGCTCTTGCACTCGCTCCTCGAGCCGCTCATTGGACGATTGCAGTTCGTGGTTGATCTGGTTGATGACGGAGTAGCTGCGCACCAACCGCACTGCCAGGTAGATCATGAAAAGCGCCATCAGGCTGGCACACACGGCCAGATAGATATGATATTGACGATCCGTTGCGGCGGTCCTGCGCTGTGTCTCGTTCAGCAGCTCAGTGATGTTGTCCAGTTCCTGGGCGACCGGAATCACGCTGATGCGGTCAAGCAGATCATTGACGATCGGTTGTTCCTGGATAATGGTCTTGATGTGCTGGGTCAGGATGATGAAGGGTGGCTGATGGGCGGCAGGCAACTGGGCAATGTATTGCTCAAACTCATCCAGTTGGCTTTGCACTTCCTTGGCTTTGCTTGACGTCACATAGAGGGTGTATTCCAGGGTGGTCAGTGTCAGCTCAAGAATATTCGACGCCGCGGTCAGGCGCTGCGTAGGGCTTTCGATGTTCATGTCCTTGAGCAACGTTTGAATCTGGTCTTCGACAAGCGGCAGCGCATCCAGGGATGTGCGCAGATTGGCGTTGTGTTGCTGGAATTGCTCGACCAGCAGGGTCTTGTTCTTGACCGCATCCACATAGCCCTGGCGCCTGGACGCCCAAAGCGCCGCCAGGGGCCCTGCGTTATTGAGTCGCTCCAACTGCTCCCATCGGCTATTCGCTTCAAGCGGTGGGGCCAGCGACAGGTTGTTGTTGAGGCCGATCTTTTTCCTCAGGATCTTGACGCTCCAGTTCGCATCCGATTGTTTGAGCTGACGAATGAAGTCGCGTGATTCGAAGTAGGTCGAAGAGTCGTAGGTGTATGACTTGATCAAAAAGAATATCAGTGCGGAAAAGACAATCAGCGCGACAGCCAGTAAGGCCGGCCATTTATATTTTTTGATAAGGGTGCTCACGCCGTTCTCCTGTGCAGAGCAGCTATCGAGGGTATAGGTGAATTTCCGAGTGGGGAGGACTGCTCAAGGCGGTAATCGCGGGGGTGAAGATGTAGTTGTCGTATCGACAGTTGCGTCGCTGTGCTTTTGCCTGGGTACACGTTGAGCTCCCTGCTAACGGTGAACGTCGGGGGTCGTCAGTGAGGTCAGTGTAGCGTTAACGAGACAGGTCGATGTCATTGACCGCAAGGGCCGAGACGACGGACGAGCGCGGCCAGGACTGGCCGCGCCGGTAAGGGCTTACTGGTTCTTGATGTCAATGAAGGGCAGGGCGCCGTTCGGCAGCACGGTGGTGGGTAATACACCATTCCAGCGTTCGGCTTTGGTGAGCTCTACCAGGTTCTGGTTACTGGCCAGGGCCTGGGCGCGAGCCTTGATCGCTTCTGCTTCGGCCTTGCCACGCAATTCAGTGGCCAGTGCGTCTGCCTTGGCCTGCGCAACTTGCGAGTCGGCTTCCGCCTGGGCCTGGGTCACGCGAATCTGGGCTTGAACCTGCTCGGTCGCCAGTTGCTGCTCACGGGTTTTAACCTGTACTTCGGCCGCCATGCGCGCTTCGATGGCTTTCTCATAAGCGTCACTGAAGTCGATGTTTTCGACTTGGACGCTGTCGATGATTACCGGCCCGGTGATGGTCGCCTTGATAGCGGTCGAAATATCGTTGACCAGCTGAACACGGTTCTGCACGGCGGCCACGGCGTTGAACTTGCCGAACACGTTTTCGACCTGGGTCGGCACTTGGCGGCTGATCATCCGGTCGCGGATGCCTTCAAGGTCCTTGAACTGGGTGTAGACCTTCGCCACATCGGAAGGCGCGATGTGCCAGGACACCGATACCTTGAGCTGCGCGGACTGTTGGTCCTTGCTGTAGGCCTGGAGGTCTTCATAAGCCGTAACCTGGCTTTGTACGCTGATCAGGCGTACCGACTCGATGAACGGCGTCTTGAAGGACAGCCCTGGCTCCACCACCCCGACCAGCGCACCGTTGCGCAGCAGAACACCGCGTTCGGTTTCGTCGACCGTGTACCAACTGCCAAAGAAGACAAACAACAGGACGATGCCTGTGAGTGCCGCCACTAGAGATCCGATGGTTTTACTGGTCACGTTTCTTTCCTTGAGTGGAGGGGTAGGTTTTGCCATAGCCATGCACCTATGTTGAAACCGAAGCGGGCATTCTTTCTGAGCGCCAGACACGAAAAAGCCCTGAATAATCAGGGCTTTAACGTAAGAAAATGGCGGAGGCGATGGGATTCGAACTCATGGACCTGTTACAGTCGACGGTTTTCAAGACCGTTGCCTTAAACCACTCGGCCACACCTCCGTATTGCGTTGCGGGCGCCATAATACCCGAATGAAACACACTGTCAAACTCTCTACGTAGCTTGTTACAGAGCGTCTGTTATGATCCTTGCCACTGAATGTTTCAAAACCGGAGGAGTGTCGCCATGCGCGAACAGGATTACGCAGTGAACAACAGCGTGCAGGCTGAGCAGCTAGAGGTTAGCCGCGTCCTGCGCAACACTTATGGCCTGCTGGCCCTCACGCTCGCTTTCAGCGGTGTGATGGCCTACGTCGCACAACAGATGCGCGTGGGTTACCCGAACATCTTCGTCGTGCTGATCGGTTTCTACGGTCTTTTCTTCCTCACCAACAAGCTCCGTGATTCGGCCTGGGGCCTGGTATCGACCTTCGCCCTGACCGGTTTCATGGGTTTCCTGCTCGGCCCGATTCTCAACCGTTACCTGCAGATGCAGGGTGGTGCCGAAGTGGTCAGCTCGGCGTTCGCCATGACCGCACTGGTGTTCGGTGGTCTGTCGGCCTATGTGCTGATCTCCCGCAAGGACATGAGCTTCCTGGGTGGCTTCATCACCGCCGGTTTCTTCGTGTTGATGGGCGCGGTGCTGGCCAGCTTCTTCTTCCAGATCAGCGGCCTGCAACTGGCGATCAGCGCCGGCTTCGTGCTGTTCTCGTCGGTCTGCATCCTGTACCAGACCAGCGCCATCATCCACGGCGGCGAGCGCAACTACATCATGGCGACCGTCAGCCTGTATGTGTCGATCTACAACCTGTTCGTCAGCCTGCTGCAGCTGTTCGGCCTGATGGGCCGCGACGACTGATTGCATTCGCGATGAACGAAAAGCCCGCTTCGGCGGGCTTTTTTTCGCCTGCGTTTTGGTGCTGTGGCCAATGGCCCGCAAAAAGCCTTAAACGTGATGGCACCTTTGCACAAATGATCTACACCTATGGCTAGGGAATGCATTGCCAGGGGCGGCATGAAGTGGATCGATCAGTGACTGCGCGAAATCTCGCCACAACCCCCCCCATACCGTACGCATTTGGCTACCCGGCCTTGTCTGGTCGTGCCCGTTTTCCGGGCACCAAGGAGGTGCATCACATCACTGAACGCGGACCGTGAGCGGGCTAGGCATTTTGCCGCAGCCTGATAACAGAAGGAGGCCCTGCGCATCGGTCAGCAATCCGATGGGACGGCAGGCGTTCTCCCTATAAGGAGATATTGATGAACCACCCCCAAGGAAAGATCGCTGCACTGCTGGCCCTGACAGGCGCGTTGTGCATGGCTGGCGCCAACGCTGGAACCTTCCCGGATTTCGGTTTTGCTCCGCCCAAGACCGCGTACCCCGGCGGAACTCAACTTTTCCGTCTCAGCCAGGACTATCCCACCGTGGCGCCGGGCTCTTCTTCGATGCCGGCGTTCTTCAAGCAACTGCCCGCCAATTTCAACAACGATTTTGAAACCTGGCGCAGCTATATGAACGAGGTGAAAAAGTACTGCTTGGAGGGCAATACGGAGGTCAACTGGAATGTGCAGAAAAACAAGGTTCGTCAGTGGTATCACATGCCTTGGCAGCATTACGGCCCCTACGGACGTGAAGGTTTTCACGGGCTCACCAAGGAGGCGCCAATCCAGCCGTCTCAATTGGCGAGTACGCAAACCGGGAGCGGCCAGACTTATGCCGTGGGCATTTATAACGATATAGGCGCCTACACCATTGGTCAGGTCTGGAAGGACCCGCAGAATCCTGACCCAAGCTATACATCAAGCCCTAAAAGCTTTCCGAACGGCACGGTGGTGTGCAAGGCGCTGTTTGCCGACATCGACGTCAGTACGGTGCCGTTCCTGGTCAATCCAGTGCTCTGGAGTGCTTACACCACCACGGACTTCTACTCGACAAAACGCCAGGTCACCAAGGTTGCATTGATTCAGATGGACATCGCGGTACGGGATACCCGTGTGAAAGATACCGGTTGGCTGTTTGGCACCTTCCAATACAACGGTGCCGTAACCGGTAAGCCGGGCTGGGACAATCTGGTGCCCGTGGGGATCATGTGGGGGAACGATCCGAAAGAGACCGGCAACAATTTCACCAACCCGACACCCACTGAAACCAAAATCAACCGTGCGCTCAAGCAGACCGCCATCAATGCCAATACCAAAGAGCTGCCACCGACCCATCTGGGTTGGAACGGGCGCCTCAATGGTCCCGTGGACAACCCCCAGGCTTCCTGCCTGAGTTGCCACATGACCGCTGAGTACCAACAACTGGCGATTATGAACCCAACCTTCCAGGCCAGTCCGCCACCCGTTGGTGGTGATATCTGGATGAAGTGGTTCCAGAACATTCCGGCGGGTCAACCCTTTACCCCAGGCACCCAGAGCACCGACTACAGCCTGCAATTGTCCGGCGCCCTGGCCAACTTCTACGACTGGAAATGCAACCACAGCGGAATCTATGCGGACGGCATCAATGCTTGCGCCAAAATACAGACACTTAAGCTGATGAAAGCGAGCAATGCACCTGAGCAAGAGGTGCAAAAAGTCCAACGCAGCCCTGAACTGGAAGACCTGGAGTAGCGTACCCTCCGGCCTCGGATACACACCGAGGCCGGATCCAACTCACGCCATCGGTGGCAAGCGCCGCTTGACTGGCGTCTTCTTGACGATAGCCGTATTGGTCTCGGCCAGGACATTGAGCCTGTCCAGCAGCGTGTCCAGCTGTTCCATCGAGCGCACGTGCAGCCGGGCGATGAAGCAGTCGTCACCGGTCACCTTGTCGCATTCGGTAAATTCAGCGATGGCCTGGATCTGCCGTTCCACTTCCTGCAACTGCCCCGGTAGCGGGCGAATTCGCACAATGGCCTGGAGTTGATAGCCAAAGCACTTCGGGTCCACCTCCACGGTGTAGCCCCTGAGTACGCCGCGCTCTTCGAGCCGGCGAAGTCGTTCGGCGACGCTGGGGGACGACAGGCCACTGAGGTTTGCCAGGGCCTTGAGGGAGCGCCGGGAGTCTTCCATCAGGGCACTGATGAGGATCTGGTCGATGTCGTCAGTCATTTCGGCTCCGTTAGGTGAATGCTCGAAGTTGCCTTGATAAAAAAGGTCGAAAGCCAGTTTAGCCTTTTTCAAGCCATGGAGAAGCCTCCCGCCGGCTCGGCATACTGTGCCTCACTTGCTGAAGGAGCCTGAAGATGGACAAGACCCTACGCCGCGGTTCGCTCGAAATGACGGCCGCCATGCTGATTTCCGGAACCATCGGCTGGTTCGTGCTGGTCTCGGGCCTGCCGGTGCTGGATGTGGTGTTCTGGCGCTGCGTGTTCGGTGCCGCCACCTTGTTACTGATCTGCGCCGGTTTCGGCTTCTTGCGTCCGGGCATCCTGACGCGTACGACATTCCTGCTGGCGGTGCTCAGTGGTGTGGCGATTGTCGGCAACTGGGTGTTGTTGTTTGCCTCTTACTCCCGCGCTTCGATTGCCATCGGTACGGCGGTGTACAACGTTCAACCGTTCATGTTGGTGGGGCTGGCGGCGTTGTTCCTCGGGGAAAAGATCACCGCGCAAAAACTGCTCTGGCTGGCGGTGTCGTTTCTTGGAATGTTGGCAATCGTCAGCGCCCACGGTGAGCAAGGGCAGGGTGGCGACGACTATCTGCTGGGCATCGCGTTGGCGCTGGGCGCAGCATTGCTGTATGCCATCGCGGCGCTGATCATCAAGCGCCTGACCGGCACGCCGCCGCATCTGATCGCGCTGATTCAGGTCAGCACCGGTGTATTGCTGTTGGCGCCCTGGGCAAACTTCTCTGCGCTGCCGCAACACGCCGAAGCGTGGGCCAGCCTGCTGACCCTGGGCATGGTGCACACCGGCGTGATGTACGTGTTGTTGTACAGCGCGATTCAACGATTGCCGACTGCGCTCACCGGCGCGCTGTCGTTCATTTATCCGATTGCGGCGATCTTCGTCGATTGGTTTGCCTTCGGTCATCGCCTCGAGCCGCTGCAATGGCTGGGGGTGGCGGCGATCCTGTTGGCGGCGGCGGGTATGCAACAGGGCTGGGGCATCAAGTTGCGTCGCCCAGCCCTGTCGTAGCCCACCGTTCGGCGTGGTTCAGAAAATGTAGTCGGTACTCAGGAAGTTCGAGTCCCGGTCGCGGATGATGTCGCTGATCAGCGCCTTGTTGTTGTCCTGGAACTTGGTTGCCACCAGGGTGCGGATCGAAAAAGTACGCAGGGCATCGTGCACGGACAAGGTGCCCTCGGCGGAGTTTTTCCGGCCGTTGAACGGGAAGGTGTCGGGGCCACGCTGGCACTGGGCGTTGATGTTGATGCGCCCGACCTGGTTGGCGAAGGTGTCCACCAGCTTGCCGACTTCGGCCGGATTGGTGCCGAAAATACTCAGCTGTTGGCCGAAGTCGGATTCGAGCACGTAATCGACCACGGTATTGAGGTCGCGGTACGGCACGATGGGGACGACCGGGCCAAATTGTTCTTCGTGGTAGACCCGCATCGCGGTATTCACCGGATAGAGCACGGCCGGGTAGAAGAACGAGCTGCGGGATTCGCCACCGTGGGCATTGGTCACCGCTGCGCCTTTGGCGAGCGCATCGGCCACCAGCGAGTGCAGATAGTCGGCCTTGCCTGCCTCCGGCAACGGCGTCAGCGCCACGCCGTCTTCCCACGGCATGCCGGGTTTCAGGGCCGCGAGCCGGGCATTGAATTTTTCGATGAACGCCGGTGCCACATCTTCATGGACAAACAGGATTTTCAACGCCGTGCAGCGCTGGCCGTTGAATGACAACGAGCCGGTCAGCGCCTCGCTGACGGCGTTGTCGAGGTCGACGTCCCGCAGCACCAGCCCGGGGTTCTTCGCGTCCAGGCCCAGGGCAGCACGCAAACGGTGTGGGCGCGGGTGGAGTTTCTTCAGGTCACTGGCGGCCTTGTTGGTACCGATGAAGGCGAAGATGTCGATCTTGCCGCTGGCCATCAGCGCGCTGACGGTTTCCCGGCCGCTGCCGTAAATCACATTGATCACGCCTGCCGGGAAGCTGTCGCGGAAGGCCTCCAGCAACGGACGAATCAGCAGGACCCCGAGTTTGGCCGGCTTGAACACCACGGTGTTACCCATGATCAAGGCGGGAATCAACGTGGTGAAGGTTTCGTTCAATGGATAGTTGTAGGGCCCCATGCACAAGGCTACGCCCAGGGGCACGCGGCGGATCTGCCCGAGGGTATCTTGTTCGAGTTCGAAGCGGCTGGAGCGCCGGTCCAGTTCCTTGAGGGCATTGATGGTGTCGACGATGTAGTCGCAGGTACGGTCGAACTCCTTCTGGGAGTCCTTGAGGTTCTTGCCGATTTCCCACATCAGTAACTTGACCACCGCTTCGCGTTGCTCGCGCATGCGTGCCAGGAAGGTTTCCACATGACGGATACGCTCGGCGACGCGCATGGTTGGCCACTGGCCTTGGCCGCGATCATAGGCCCGGACGGCCGCATCCAGGGCGGTGAGGGCTGTTTCGGCATCGAGCAGCGGCGTACTGCCAAGAATCACTTGCTCATCGCCATGAGGGCCGGCCAGGTACACCGGGCTGCGCACCGTGGCCAGCGGCCCTTGCCAGGTTTCCAGGACGCCATCGACCAGGTACTCGCGTTGTTCGATCTGACCCTCGAGGCGGTAGGCATCCGGGATCTCGGCAGCACTGGGAAACAGCTTGGCGAGGAGAGGGGCTGTGGTCATGTCGTTACTCCATCAATGAAATGAGCCATGGGCAAACGGCTTGCAGGCGTAAAGCGCTTTTAGCGTTATACGCCTTAATGGAGGTTTTTTTTAAGTGGCATGGGCAGGTGACGGGAATTTTAACCGAGCAGCCCGATGGGCCGGCAGCACGTTGTGCCGACCCGCCTTGGCAGGGTTTTACCAGCGCATCCGCACACCCATGCTGGTAATGATGCCGTTCAAATCGTTGTCGTCGACATCACTGCTGTAGTCGGCGCTGACATACAGGCTTACCAGCGGCGTGACCCGGGCCACCAGGCCCAGGCCAACTTCGACGGTGGAAGATTTGCGGCTGCTGCTGATCTTGTCGACCTTGTCCAGGGTCAAGGTGTCGTTGTTCTGGACGGTATGCCACAGGTTGGTTCGCACGTAGGGCTCCACGCCCAGGCCGTTGACCTGGTAATTACCTTTGAGGCGTGCGCCAACGCGACCGCTCCAGGTGTTCAGTTCATTACGGGTGCCGCTCTCGGCATTCGGTGTTTCGAGGGTGACGCGCTGGTTGATCAATTGCGCCTGGGGTTCGACCACCCAGTGGGTGCTGATGCCGATCGGAAAGCCACCTTCGACCGACAGCGTCACAGCGTTGCCTTCGGCAGCCTGGCGCTGGCCTTGTTCGGTTCGGCCGTAGCCGTTGACCCGCCCACCGCTGGCGCTCAGGTCCACGTGCCAGCCGGTGGGTCCGGTCAGGCTCCAGTAGGCACCCAGGTTAGGGCCCTGCAGGTTCAACGCGTCTTTTCCCGGTTCGGCCATGGCTGGCGTCACCAGCACGCCACCGGCGTTGGAGATGATTTGGTTTTGTCCACTGATCAGACCCATACGCTGGGTGTGCCCGCTGTCGTTGCGCAGTGTGAATAGGGCGGGGCTTTTGTTCGATGCCACGTCAGTGCCGCTGACCGCGGCATTCTGGCTGTCCTGCGATGTTCGACCGTACCAGGGTTGCGACGTCTCTTCGACAGGCCAGGCCTGAACCTCCATGGACGAAAGAAGCAGCAACGACGTCGAGACGGTGTAAAAAGTGGTGGTGATCTCTTGTGGGCGGAGGGAGGTTTTCATGGGGGCCTGCCTTGCAATCGCATGCGTTTCTCGCTTTTGGCGTCTCTCCTACCCCGAATGAGGGGCGACCGAATGGATTGAGGCAAGCCTCTGGCGGCCCGTTGTAGCGGGTTCCAGAGGCCTGCCCCTGACTGTATTTCCGGGGGTAGTACGTTGTAGTCAAGAGGATCGATGCCGTTGCGTCAAGAAAATGGACGATGAATGGCAATGTTTAATCAGGATGTATAACTTGATGTTTTATATCGTATTTTATTTATTTTTTAATGGTTGTAGGTTTACCAGCTGATCCTTATGCCGAGTTTGCCGGCCAGACTGCGCTGCTGATTGCTGTCGAGGTTGTTGCTGTAGTCCGCCCCGGCGTAGACGTTGACCGTGGGGGCCAGGCTCACGATGACACCAATACCCAGTTCGCCAGTGGAGGCGCGCTGTTGAGTTTCGATCCTTTGGACATTGTCGAACGTCACCGCATCGGTGCCGGAAAAAGTGTGCCAGAGGTTGGCACGCAGATACGGTTCCACGGGTATGCCGCTGACCTGATAGCGGCCCTTGAGGCGAGCGCCGAGGCGGCCAGTCCAGGCACTGTCGGAATCGAACTCGACCCTGGAGATCCCGTCATCCTGGGTGTCCAGGGACACTTTCTGATGGATGATTTGGACCTGGGGTTCGAGGACCCAGTTGGCGGCCATGGCGAAGGGATAACCAGCCTCCGCCGATAAGGTCAAGGCGTGCCCGCGATTGTCGATTTTTACCCCGCGTTCGGAACGGTTGTCGCCATTCAGCCGTGTGCCCATCATCACTGTGTCGACGTAGCCACCGGAGGGATCGATGAGGGTCCAGTACAGCCCGAAACTGTCGCCGTCGAGTTCTATCTTGCCGGCGTGCCGACCTTGGAAGCCCAGGTTGAAACCTTTGACATCGCCATTGAGTTCGGTATGGCCGACGAAGAAGCCGAGGCGTTGGGTCTGGCCGCCGGACAGCGCCGAGCTGTACAGATCGTTGCCTACTTGAAAGCCCTTGATGGAGCCGTCCAGGCGCGGGGTTACGGTGCCGGCCCAGGTCTGATCCAGATCCTTGCCATAGACCCGGCCCCAACCCGCGGCGAATGCCCCGGTCTCCGTGAGCAAGCGCTGGTCACCCTGGCGGTCATGGAACGTGCCCAGGGCCATCAGCGTCAGTTGCGCCGCAGCAGGAGGCAACACCGACCAGGTCGGCACTTCCGGGCGATACAACGGAATCGGCGCGGCACCGGGCACCGCGACAGGTAGAGCAGGCAATGTCGGACTGGGCGCCGCTATCGGGCCTGCTACCACGGTGGAGCGCAGGTACCAGTTGTTTTCATTGCCGGTCACACCGCCCTTGAACAAGCGGTAGTCGAATGCGCCGGCCGAGACCGCTTGGGCCAGTGAAAAAGCACCGCTGTCGCTGACAGCCCCGCCTTGTGCCTGGACCAGTTCGATGCCGTCCTGGGTGGTCAAGGCGCCCGCGCCGTTCAGGTTGGTGACCGTGATGGCGGTACTGCCGGTGAGCGTTGCGCCATTGACCACCAGTTTATCGCTGGGGGAGTCGTCGGTGCCGAGTACCGTTTGCAGGCGCAACTGGCCATTGTTGCCGACGTAATTGCCCTGGACGGTGAGGGTATCGTCGGTGCGGCTGTTGTCGGCGCTGAGGTCAACCGTGCCGGCGTTGTTGAGCGTCGCCAGTTGACCGGCAGTAAAAGGGGCAATGACGCCTTGGGTCGCCGTCAGCGTGCTACCGCTTTCGATGTTGAGTGTCCCGGTGGCGGTGGCACTGTCGCCCAATGTCAGCGTGTCATTGAGGTCCAGGCGCGAGCCTTGGGTGAGGTTGACCGTTTCCCAGTTGATGTAGCGGGAGCCGGTGCCGGAGGTCGTGCCTTCGAAGCTCAAAACGTCCTGGCCCAACCCGCCATCCAGGCTGGGTGTGGTGGCGAGCACGGTTTCATCGAGGCTGCTCAGCAGCGCCGTGTCGTTGCCTTCACCCATCAAAATGGCCGAGCGAATCAGGCCGCCGCTCCACTGCAGTTGGTCATCGCCGAAACTGCTACGGACCTCGCCGACGATTTCGCCACCGCTCACGGTAATACTGTCGTTGCCGCCGCTGACACTCACGTTACCGCCGATGCGTCCTGCGGACAGGGTAATGGTGTCCTGGCCAAAACCGGTCACCAAATTGCCGAGAATCTGCCCGCCGGACATATCGAAAATGTTGTCGTCGAGTTTCATGTCGACCCTACCAATGGTGCCACCGGTCATTTTGGCTTCATCGCCGTCTTCGAACGCTCCGATAATGGTGCCGCCAGTCATGAAAAATGTATCGAGGCCGTCGCCTTGGGCCAGTGACTCGATGGTGCCGCCATTCATGACGAAATCGTCAATGCCGGAGCCTTGTTGTACGTCGCCCTGAATCACACCGTTGGCGTTAATCTCGATCCTGTCGACTCCGGCGCCAAAAGTGACGTCACCCTGAATGACGCCGCCACCATTGGCCGGCATCGTCAGGCGGTTATTGCCTGAAAGATCCGTCAGCCCGGGGCTGGTGCCACTGTCGCAGACATAGGTGTCATTGCCAGCGGTTGGCGTCAACGTGCAAGCCGCCAGGGCAGACGGGACAGGTAGGAGGAAGGGGGCCGATACCCATAGGGCGTTGAACAGCCGATTGAATCCATGCTCGCGCAAGTTCATGTGCTATCCCTCTGCTTCGGCATCCGTGGTATGCCGGATTCAGCATCGGTTGCACTACAGAAGGCACACAGGGCCTGGCAACGCTCGCTGTATGGAATGGCACGCTAACAACGAATAAGGAGCGTCGCTACTGTCAGAACTTACAGGTAGGGCGCAGCTTTTAAGGGGGGTGATAGATGCACTTCCACCGAAAGTGGCAGGTGATCGCTCAGGTGGGTCCAGGGTTTGCTGCCGAGGATTTGTGGGGCACGGCTGGTGGCGTTACGCAGGTAGATGCGGTCCAGGCGCAGCAGGGGGAAGCGGGCCGGATAGGTCCGGGCAGGGCGGCCGTGATGGTGCTCGAAGGCTTCGTGCAGGTATTGACGGCGGGCCAGGGCGGTATTGCCGCGCAACTGCCAGTCGTTGAAATCGCCGGCGATGATCACCGGGGCGTCGTCGGGCAGCGAGTCGAGCAATTGGCAGAGCAGTTTGAGCTGCAATTGGCGATGACTTTCCAAAAGGCTCAGGTGCACGCAGATCCCATGGACCTCGGCGTGGCCGGGGACGTCCAGCACGCAATGCAGCAACCCCCGTCGTTCCGGGCCGGTGATCGAGACGTCGAGGTTGCGGAATTGGCGGATCGGGTATTTGGACAGTAAGGCATTGCCGTGATGGCCGTCGGGGTACACCGCGTTGCGACCGTAGGCGAAGTCGCTCCACATACTGTCGGCGAGAAATTCGTATTGCGACGTCTGCGGCCAGTTGTCGTAGCGCGATGCGTGGCGGTCGTGTACACCCAGCACTTCTTGCAGGAACACCAGGTCGGCGCCGGTACTGCGCACCGCTTCACGCAATTCGGGCAGGATGAAACGACGGTTGAGGGCGGTGAAACCCTTGTGGGTGTTGACCGTCAGAACCCGCAGCCGGTGGACCGCCGCAGGCGAGCCCAATGGCACTGATTCGACGGCCCGCCAGTCGGGATCGTGAGTCACATTTACTCCTGAATCAGACGTACCTGTTCATGCGACTGACGGGAGGCTTGGGCAGTTCCGGTTTTTTCGTGTATCCAGTCAACTTCGTTGCAAGCTGACCCACCGCTATCGCGAGCAAGCCCGCTCCCACAGGGGATTTTGGGGTGTACACAAACTCTCCGGGCACCCCGGAAAATGTGCTGGACGCAGACTCCTGGGCGTTGACCGTCAGTATCGAATCATCACCGATTTCAGTTCGGTGTAGTCGTCGATAAACGCGCTGCCAAACTCCCGGCCTATCCCTGAAGATTTGCTGCCACCAAAGGGCACCGCCGGATCGAGCAGGGTGTGCATGTTCACCCATACGGTGCCGGCTTCGATGGCGGGAACCATGCGCAGGGCCTTGCCCAGGTCGTTGGTCCACAGGCTGGCGCTCAGGCCATAGGGCGTGTCGTTCATCAGCTCCAGCAGTTCCTCTTCGCTGTCGTAGGGGAAGAACGTGGCAATCGGGCCGAAGGTCTCTTCGTTGAGCAGGCTGTCGTCGCGACGGTTGGCGAGGATGATGGTCGGCTCGACGTAGCAACCAGGGCCGTCGATCAGTTTGCCGCCGTGGACGATGGTGTTGTTTTGCGCCCGGGCCTTGTCGAAGAACGCCGCGAGTTTCTGTTGATGCTGACGGTTGGTAACCGGGCCGAACTCGGTGCGCTCGTCCAGGGGCGAGCCGATGTTGAGCTTGCTCAGGCGCTGGGCCAGTTTGTCCACGATCGGTTCAAGTTGCGAGCGATGGACAAAGAAGCGCTCGGCCGCCGCACAGATTTGCCCCGAGTGCAGGAAGCCCGCTTCGATGATGCCGTTGACTGCCACGTCGGGATCCACATCCCGCAGGAACCCCGCCGCATTCTTGCCGCCAAGTTCCAGGGTCGCTCGGGTCAACCCGGCGCCCATGGCGCCTTGGCCGACGGCGATGCCGGTCGCCACGGAACCGGTGAACGAGACCTTGTTGGTGCCCGGATGCTCGATCAAGCCCTGGCCCACCTGGCCGCCACCGGTCACTACATTGAGGACGCCCGCCGGCAGGCCGGCCTCCATGGCCAGTTCGGCGATGCGCAGGATGGTCAGTGGGGTGAACTCACTGGGTTTGATGATGATGCTGCAGCCGGTCACCAACGCCGAGGCGAGTTTCCAGATGGCGATCATGGTGGAAAAATTCCACGGCACGATGCCGACCACTACCCCGACCGGTTCACGCAGGGTGAACGCGGTGTAGCGTTCCCCGGCGAAGGAGGGCAGAGACGGGGTGATCGTCTGGCCGCCGATCTTGGTGGCCCAACCGGCGTAGTAACGCAGGAAGTGGGCGGCCTGGTCGACTTCGAAGGCGCGGGAAATATGAATGATTTTCCCCGACTGGCAGGTTTCGATCTGCGCCAGCTCTTCACGATGCTGTTCCAACAGATCCGCCAGCTTGAGCAGCACCTGGCCGCGAACTGCTGGCGCTGCCTGGGACCACTGCTTGAAGCCGCGCCGGGAAGACGCCACCGCCGCGTCGATATCGCCCGGCGATGCAGTGCCGACCTGGGCAATGACCTGGCCGGTGGCGGGATTGATGACGTCCAGCGTCTGGCCACTTTGGCTTTCGAGGGCGTGGCCATCGATGAACAGTGCGTGGTGTCGACCGAGAAAGGCTTTGACCTGAGGCAGCAGGGCAATATCGCTCATGAGGGGTTCCTGATCGCGAACAAGGGAAAGCCCGAGGTTAATCCCCGGGGCGCAGGGGCGCTTGACTGTGCCTGCCCCACGGTATGTCTGTGGCTGCCAATTGCCTGGGGCTGGCAGGCTGGTGCAAAGGCCGGTGCAGCCAAGTACAAGCCTGCACGTCCGGTTTGCGTTCAGATCAGTGTTTCGACTTGATGGACAAAGGGGCGGGCGATGTTTCTCCAGACCAACAAACAGAAACTGGCATTGATCGAACAAATGCAGCGAACCCTGGCCGGCGCAACGGACGATGCGCCGATGCTGGAGACGTATCCGCAACTGCGCGGTTGTCTGGAGCAGCATGCCCGGCAGATGGCCGCCGCTACCGAGCAGCTTCGCCAGGCCGAAGAACGGCTGACTGAGCAAACCCTTCGGGGGCAGCAAAGTGAGCACGCGCTGGAAGCCGTTCGCCAACAACTGGAACAGGCCCGGGAGCGCGAACAGTTGCTGCAAGCCCGCCTGGATGAGCACAGCCAGCAGTTACAGCAACAGCGCCAGGAAGCGCAGATCTGGGAGCTGTTGCAATCGACCCTGACCGAAGGCTGTTGGGACATCACGGTGGTCAACGGTGATCTTCAGCACCCGGCCAGCGGCATGCGATTTTCCAGCCAGTTTCGCGCGTTGCTGGGCTACGGGGCAAACGAATTGCCTGACGGCTGGGATGCACAAGTCGGCATTACCCACCCGGATGACCTGCCGAAGATCATGGCGATTTTCGATCGGGAAATCCTCGGTTCCCAAGGCAGCGGCGAATACGTGTTCGAATACCGGATGCGCCACAAGACGCGGGATTACATCTGGTGCCGCGAACGTGGTCGTGCGGTCCGGGACGCCCAGGGCTGCCTGGTTCGCGTCATCGGCGCGGTACGCGACATCAGCGATGAACGCTCGGCCCAGTCCACCCATCAGCGCATGCTGGAGCAGAACCAGGTGACCTACGCCCAGATTGCCACGGTGGTGGGGGTGATCAAGGGCATTGCCGACCAGACCAATCTGCTCGCACTGAACGCGGCGATTGAGGCCGCCAGGGCTGGTGAGGTCGGGCGCGGTTTCTCCGTGGTCGCCGACGAGGTGCGCAAGTTGGCTGAAAGCACCCGCCAGGCAACGCATCAGATCCAGACCATGTTGCATCAGCACAAACAATAAACCGGGCGGGAGCCGCCGCTGGGGCAGCTCCCGACACCGTTAGAATGGAACCGCCACCACCAATTGGCTGTAGACGTTGGTGCCATTGCCGCCCACCTGATTGCCGCCGCTGTCCGCATCCTTCTCAGGCTTGTACAAGCCCACCAACGGCGTGACGATCAGGTGCTCGTTCACCGCCCATTCCACATACAGGTCCATTTCGCGCCCATCGAGGTTCAACGCCTCGCGGGTGTGCAGGGTTTTGTAGTCGAAGAACAATGCGCCGATGGTCACCGTTTCCGCTGGTTTGAGCTTGAGCCCGACGTGCTGGATCGCGGTGTTGCTGTTGAATGGCCCGGAGTAGTTGCCGGCCACTTCGCCCTGGAACCAGGTGCCATAGCCACGGTTCTGGCCGTTGAACATCGAGTCCCAGTTTTTCGAATAACGGCTGTAGCGATAGGTCAGGTCGGGCGTCCAGGGCAGGTCGGCGAAGGTGTAGCCGGCTTCGGTGTACCAGGCTTTCTCCGGGCCGGCGTCCTTGTCTTGCCAGGCGTATTCGAAGGCGAAGTGGGCGTTTTCGACGCCGGCGTTCCCGGCGCCACGCAGGCTGTAGATGTTCATGCCTTCGCGTTGCTTCTGGAAGTCGCTGGCGTAGTGGTCGTCGACATCGATGCCATGGATATAGGTCAGCCCCAGGGTGCCAGGCGCGGCGCTGTACTCCAGGGTGCCGGCGGCCATTTCAGTGTTGGCCTGGGCGCGATTGTCGGACTTGATCCACATCAGGCTGCCATGCACGCCTTCCTTGCCACCCAGGCGCAGCACGGCGGTTTTGTCGAAGGCATGACGGGCCGCCAGGTAATAGGCGCCGCCGCGGTTGAGTTCGCCATCGGCCACACCTTTGCCCAGGTTCAGGCCGTCGTCGTTGACGATGAAACCATCGCCGAGGGTGATTACCTGGCGACCATAGGACACGTCGACGCCGTCCTTGCCCAGCACCGGGAACAGATCCCCCGAACGCCAGCCGGCAAAGGCTTCATCGAATTTTGTGGTGCGCTCGGAACCATCGCTCAGGCCAGCCGCATCGCCGTCGCCCCAGGTGCCAGAGCTGACCAGGTTGGCCGTCCCGTAGACACTGCCCAGGCCATTGAGCGTCTGATCGATACTCAAGCCATACTTGATAAAGCCCTCGCGCCAGCTCGAACCGCCGGTGCTGCCGTCGTAGTTCTTGCGGCTGTTGAACATCCCGTAGACCGCCAGGAAGTTGCCGGTAACGGTGGTGTCTTCGTCGGCGTACAGCTCATAAGCGTGGGCCGATGAATCGGCGACCAGCAGGGCGATGCCCAGGCCGATTGCCTTGGATAACAAAGGTGCTTTGCGTGTTTGCTCCATGGTGGTTTCCCCGGTGTGATAGGTCAGCAGAGCGCGCATTAAGGGGAGTAGGGCACGGGGAAGTCTTTCACCTGCCTGCCAGGCAATTGATCCAGCCCGCCAAGGGGGGAGTGCTGGCAGGCAGCAACAAAACCGACGGCAGACATGGGCAAGACGCCCGAGGCGGCGCGGCGCAGAGTAATGCTGCACGCACCGCCGTTTCGATCAGGGACTGGCTGGGGAGGGTTGAACGCCAGCTCCTGGACGGCTGAGGCATCCATACTAAAAATCCGCTTTCGAGGATCTGCACCATGTCGATCAATGACAGGCTCACCGAGCACTTGAACCGGGGTACGGTGGGCTTCCCCACCGCGTTGGCCAGCACCATTGGCCTGATCATGGCAAGCCCGGTGATCCTCACCGCGACCATGGGTTTCGGCATCGGCGGCAGTGCCTTTGCCATGGCGATGCTGATCGCCCTGGTGATGATGATGGCCCAGGCCACCACCTTCGCCGAGGCCGCGTCGATCCTGCCCACTACCGGTTCGGTCTATGACTACATCAACTGTGGCATGGGACGCTTCTTTGCGATCACTGGCACGCTGTCGGCTTATTTGATTGTCCATGTGTTCGCCGGCACCGCTGAGACCATCCTGGCCGGGGTCATGGCCCTGGTGAATTTCGAGCACCTCAACACCCTGGCCGAATCGGCGGGTGGTTCATGGTTGCTGGGCGTGGGGTTTGTCGTGGTGTTTGGCGTACTCAATGGGTTCGGCGTGAGCGCCTTTGGCCGGGCTGAGATCATCCTCACGTTTGGCATGTGGACGACCCTGATGGTGTTCGGTGTGTTGGGCCTGATCGCCGCACCGGCGGTGGAGCTGGAGGGCTGGTTCGGCGCTTCCGTAGTCGGCACCGACCTGGTCACGGTGCTGTCATTGGTGGGCATGGCGATGTTCATGTTTGTCGGCTGCGAATTCGTCACGCCACTGGCGCCGGACCTGCGCCGTTCGGCCAGAACCATGCCCCGGGCCATGATGCTGGGGTTATTCAGCGTCGCCACCTGCATGTTCATTTACGGCGCGGCGATGAAGCGTCAGGTGGAAAACGTGCTGTTGGATGCCACCAGCGGCGTGCATTTGCTGGATACGCCCATGGCGATTCCGCGTTTTGCCGAGCAGGTCATGGGCGACATAGGCCCGATGTGGCTGGGGATCGGCTTCCTGTTTGCCGGGGCGGCGACTATCAATACCCTGATGGCCGGGGTGCCACGGATTCTCTACGGCATGGCGGTAGATGGTGCGTTGCCGAAAGTCTTCACCTATCTGCACCCACGCTTCAAGACGCCGCTATTGTGCATCCTGGTGGCGATGCTGATTCCTTGTTTGCATGCACTGTGGCTTGGCGGCAACACCGACAACATCATGCACCTGGTGCTGGCTGCCGTGTGTGCCTGGAGTTTCGCCTACCTGCTGGTGACCGTGTCAGTGGTCAGTTTGCGCATTCGCCGCCCGGACCTGCCGCGTGCCTATCGCTCGCCGTTTTTCCCGTTGCCGCAAATCCTGTCCAGTGTCGGCATCGTCATTGGCATGTGGTTCATTACCCCGCCTGGCATGAACCCGGCGGACATTTACATTCCGTTCGCAGTGATGCTCGGTGGCACCGCGGTGTACGCCTTGTTCTGGACCCTGGTGGTGCAGAAGGTCAATCCATTCAAGCCAGCGTCGGTGGAAGACGTGCTGGCCAAGGAGTTTTCCCATGAGCCAGGGCAATCTGCCGGTGAGTTTGATGACCGTGCTGCAAAAACTGTCTGAGCTGTTCAGTGCCCAGCGTGCCCCGGCCGGCTACCGACCGGGGGTGACCCTGGCGCTGTTGCGGCGCAACCTCGGACTGGCACGATTCGAGATGTCGGGGCCGGCGACGGCGACTGTCGCCACCGACGATGGCCGCCTGCAGTTGGAGATTGTCGAGCGCACCGAGTCGCAGCTGTTGATGCATCTGGTGATGACTGAGTTCGTACTGCGCGTGCCTGCGTCGAGAGAGGGCGCGGCACGCTTGGAGTTGCACCACAGCGGGGCGGTTCGACGCCGTGGCATAGGCTATCGGCAGCGTGGCGGCGACGGGGAGTTGTCGGACCGATTGAAGGCGGCGATAGAAAGCGATTCAGCGCTGTATCAAGCCCTCATGCCCCTGGACTTCAAACGCCTGCGCATTGACCTGCAAGGGCGCCAATGGTGCGTACGGTTGGAGCACATGGGCGGCAGTGAAGTGGTGAACCGCATGCCGGCCTTTCGTCGTTACATTCCTCTGGGCCGCGAGCAGCGTACTGCCTTGCTGGCGGCCTTGAGCGGTTTGCAGCGGGTATTGGGAACCCTCTGATTTTTGGCGTTGTCCTGGCATCAATCCTGCTACTGCTCTGGCGATCAGGTACTTGTTGCGCGCATATAGATAACATGTTAACTATTGCCGGACAAAAACAATAAGCCACTGCGGAGAACGCCATGAGCATGCAACAGGCTGGGCAAGACGGGCTGGAGACGTGGAACCGGGATCTGCGCGCGACTTGCGGTCATTTCGATACGGAACTGGCTTTTAATCGCGCGCTGTTTATCGGCCAGGTGTCCAATTTCTCCCGGGGCGGCCTTGCCCTCGCCAACCTGCGCACCAACGCCGGCGCCATCAAGCGCCACTCACCCAATCCAGATCATGACGACGACCAGGATTGCTTTCTGGTCAGCCAGCGCAGCGGCTTTTCCCGGATTACCCAGAACGGCCTGAGCATTCAACTGGCGCCCGGCGAACTGTTATTGATGGATTCGGTGGGCGCTCTTGAAATCAGTCCGTTCGGCCTGATTGAACACGTCGTGCTGTCCCTGTCTCGCCAGGACGTGTCCCGGCAACTGGGCGGAGAAGCCAAGACCTTTGGCAAGATTTCCTCAAGCAAGGCCTGCGGGCGGATGCTGCATGTGTTGATGGATCAGCTATGCAAGGACACCCCGGACGGCGAGGGGGTGGCAGGAGAGGGGGAGGCGTTGCAAAGTGCGTTCGTTTCGCTGTTGGGGTCGGCCCTGGATCAGGACACCGACGCCCGTGACGAGGGGGCCGCGTTGCAAGGTAGCCAACTGCGCAGCTATGTGCAGAAAGTCATTGATGAATCCCTGACTCAACCCGGCCTGAGCCCGGTGGGCCTGGCCAATCGCCTGAACATTTCGGTGCGGCATTTGTACCGTTTGTTCGAAGAGCAGGATGACAGCGTCTGCCGCTACATCCAGCGCGCTCGACTCAAACGCAGCGCCGACGACCTGAGCAACCCGTTCTTGCGGGACGAATCCATTACCTCGATCGCCTACAAGTGGGGCTTCACCGATTCGGCCCACTTCAGCCGTTCGTTCAAAAAGCAGTTCGAGCGCTCGCCCAAGGATTTCCGCTCCAGCCATCTGCAGCAGGCATAGGGCGCTGCTTGAGGCTGGGTGGCCTCGAATCCATGGTGTGCTGAAGCAAAAAAAGCCCCGCCTCCAAATGGGAGGCGGGGCAAAAATTTGGTTGGTTGCGGCCAACCAAAGGAGCTCGGTGGAGAAAGGGGATTAGTTGCTGGCGACGGTTTCCGGTTTCCAGCCGCCGCCCAGAGCTTTGTAGATTGCGACGATGCCGCGATACAGCTCCACTTCGGCCTGGGCCTGGGTGTCTTCGGCGGCCAGGCGTTCCCGTTGGGCATCGAGCAACACGAGGAAATCCACGGTGCCTTCGCGGTAGCGAATCTCGGCCAGGTCAGCGGCGGCGCGGCTCGATTCACTCTGACGGATCAGCGAGATCAGGCGTTGTTGGCGCTTGCCGTAATCACTGAAGGCATTTTCCGATTCTTCCAAGGCCAACAGCACTTGCTGTTCGTAGCTCGCCAGGGCGCCATCGGCCTCGGCGTCAGCCCCGCGCAGGCGAGCCCGCACGCTGCCCAGGTCAAAAGCCGCCCAGGTAATGCTCGGGCCCAGTGCCCAGGCGTTGGCCGCCGAGGAACCGATCTGCGAACCGCGCCCGGCGGTAAAGCCCAGGAAACCGCTGAGGCTGACCCGTGGGAACAGGTCGGCCTTGGCCACGCCGATGCGTGCCGTGGCGGCGGCCAGTTGGCGTTCGGCGCTGAGGATATCCGGGCGGCGTTGCAGCAGTTCGCCCGGGTCGCCGATGGGCAGGGCCTTGGCGATGGCTGGCAACTGTTGCGGGCTCAGGTCCACACTCAGTTTGTCCGGGCGCTCGCCCAGCAACGTGGCGATGCGATTGCGTTGACGCACCTGTTCGGCCTGCAGTTGCGGCACGCTGGCTTCTACCGAGGCCAGGCGCGCATCGGCGCGGACCACGTCGAGCTGATCACCGACGCCGGCGTCACGCAGGCTTTCGGTGATCTTGCGCGAGTCCTGCTGGTTCTTGAGGTTCGCCAGGGCGATTTTTTCCCGCAGTTGGGCGCCGCGCAATTGACCATAGGCGTCCACCAGTTCGGCGATCATCGTCACCTGCAACTGATAGAGGTCGGCTTCGATCGCCTGTTGGTCAGCATCGGTGGCTTCCAGGTTGCGCCGGATGCGCCCGAACAGATCCAGCTCCCAGGCCATGTCCAGGCCCAGGTCGTAACGCTCGGAATTGACCCGGTCGTCAGTTTGCCCCATTGGATTCTGGCCTTTGCCCAGTTCGCTGCTGGCACGGCTGGTGATGGTCGGCATGACGTCATTGCTGGCGTCATCGCGAATGGCCCGGGCTGCCCGCAAACGGGCGAAGGCCACGCGCAACTCGCGGTTGCCGTCCAGGGAGCGGGTCACCAGTGCGTTGAGGGTCGGGTCTTCAAATTGCTGCCACCAGATGCCTTCGAAACGGGCCCGGTCGAAATTCTTCTGGCCGGCGGCGCCGTCGGTGGCGGTGGTGATAGTCGCCGCCTCCGTCTGCGGTGCCTTGTAGTCCGGGCCTACAGCGCAGGCACTCAGTGCCAGAACCAGCAAGCTCGGCATGAACACTTTCAAACTCATTGTTGCGCCTCCAGTTTCAAAGCCCGGGCCGCCTTGCGGGCCTCGCTGCGCTCGACGAAGTTGCGAATCAGTACATAGAACACTGGCGTGAGCAGCAGGCCGAAGAAGGTCACCCCGAGCATCCCGGAGAACACCGCCACACCCATGGCATGGCGCATTTCGGCACCAGCACCGCTGGAGAACACCAGGGGCACCACGCCCATGATGAAGGCGAAGGAGGTCATCAGGATCGGCCGCAGACGCAGCCGGCACGCTTCCAGCACCGCGGCCAGCGGATTCATGCCCTCAAGCTGTTTATCCTTGGCGAACTCGACGATCAGAATCGCGTTCTTACAGGCAAGCCCCACCAGTACGATCAAGCCGATCTGGGTAAAGATGTTGTTGTCACCGCCGGACAGAATCACCCCGGTAATGGCCGACAACAGGGTCATCGGTACGATCAGGATCACCGCCAGCGGCAGGCTCCAGCTTTCGTACTGAGCTGCAAGCACCAGGAACGCCAGCAGGACGCAGAGCGGGAACACGAACAGCGCGGTGTTGCCCGAGAGGATCTGCTGGTACGTCAGGTCGGTCCACTCGTAGGTCATGCCGTTGGGCAGTTCGTCCTTGAGCAGTTTCTCGATGGCTTTTTCAGCCTGGCCGGAGCTGTAGCCAGGGGCGGCGGCACCGTTGATTTCAGCGGTGATGAAGCCGTTGTAGTGCATCACACGGTCCGGCCCCGAGGTGTTGCTGACCTTGATGAAGGTCGCCAGCGGGATCATCTCGCCACGGTTGTTACGCACCTTGAGTTGGCCGATCTGGTCCGACTCGAGGCGGAACTGTTGCTCGGCCTGGACGTTGACCTGATAGGTGCGGCCGAAGCGGTTGAAGTCGTTGGCATACAGCGAACCCAGGTAGATCTGCAGGGTGTCGAAGATGTCGCTGACGGCCACGCCGTGGGTCTTGGCTTTTTCACGGTCGATGGCGGCATCGACCTGAGGCACGTTCACGGTGTAGCTGGTGAACAACCCGGCCAGTTCCGGCACGCTGCGGCTCTTGGTGATGATGTTCATGGTTTCTTTGTACAGCTCGTCGTAGCCCAGGTTGCCCCGGTCTTCGATTTGCAGGCGGAAACCACCAATGGTGCCCAGGCCCTGTACCGGCGGCGGTGGGAAGATCGCCATGTAGGCTTCCTGGATCTCCGAGTACTGGCCGTTCAAGGCTCCGGCGATGGCACCGGCCGACATGCTCGGGTCCTTGCGCTCGTCGAAGGGCTTGAGGGTCACGAACACGATGCCGGCGTTCGGGCTGTTGGTGAAGCCGTTGATCGACAGGCCAGGGAAGGCCACCGCGCTCTGTACGCCCGGTTGTTTGAGAGCCAGGTCGGACATGCGCTTGATCACGTCTTCGGTGCGGTCCAGGCTCGCCGCATCCGGCAGTTGTGCGAAGGCCACCAGGTACTGCTTGTCCTGGCCGGGCACGAAACCGGTCGGCGTGTTGGAGAAGCCGAAGAAGGTCAACACCATCAGCCCGGCGTAGAGCAGCAGGGCGATGCCGCTGCTGCGGATCACGCGGCCAACGGTGCCTACATAACCGTGGCTGGCGCGGTCGAAGAAGCGGTTGAACGGACGGAACAGCCAGCCACCGAAAATCTTGTCCAGGAACTTGGAGAAGCGATCCTTGGGCGCGTCGTGGCTCTTGAGCAATACCGCGGCCAGGGCGGGGGACAGCGTGAGGGAGTTGATCGCCGAGATCACCGTGGAGATGGCAATGGTCAGGGCGAACTGCTTATAGAACTGCCCGGTCAAGCCACTGATGAACGCCGCCGGAATAAAGACCGCGCACAGCACCAGCGCCGTGGCGATGATCGGGCCGGTCACTTCGCCCATGGCGCGCTTGGTCGCCTCCACGGGGGTGAGTCCCAGGCCGATGTTCCGTTCGACGTTCTCTACCACCACGATGGCGTCGTCCACCACGATACCGATGGCCAACACCAGGCCGAACAGCGAGAGGGCGTTTAGGGAGAAGCCGAACAGGTGCATCACGGCAAACGTACCGATCAGCGATACCGGCACGGCCACCAGCGGAATGATCGAGGCGCGCCAGGTCTGCAGGAACAGGATCACCACCAGCACCACGAGAATCAGCGCTTCGAACAGGGTGTGGACCACCGCTTCGATGGAGCCACGGACGAAGATCGTCGGGTCATAGACGATGCTGTAGTCCATCCCCGCCGGGAAGCCTTTCTTCAGTTCGTCCATCTTGGCGCGAACGTCGTTGGAGATCTGGATAGCGTTGGAGCCCGGACGCTGGAAGATCGGGATTGCCACCGCTGGCTGGTTGTCCAGCAGTGAGCGCAGGGCATATTGGCTGGAACCCAGCTCGACCCGGGCAATGTCCTTCAGACGAGTGATCTCACCGTTGGCACCGGAACGAATGATGATGTTCTCGAACTCTTCCTCATTCACCAGGCGACCCTGGGTGTTGATCGAGAGCTGGAAGGCCTGGGCATTTGGCGCGGGCGGCGCACCCAGGGCGCCAGCGGCGACCTGACGGTTCTGTTCACGGATCGCGGTGACCACGTCGGTGGCAGTCAGGTTGCGCGAAGCGGTCTTGTTCGGATCCAGCCAGACCCGCAGGGAATAGTCGCCCATGCCAAACAGCTGGACATCCCCCACGCCGCCCAGGCGCGCCAGCTCATCCTTGATGTTGAGCAGGGCGTAGTTGGACAGGTAGAGCATGTCGTAGCGTTGATCCGGCGAGGTCAAGTGCACGACCATGGTCAGGTCGGGCGACGCCTTGTCCACCGTGATGCCGATCCGGGTCACTTCTTCCGGCAGCTTGGGCTCGGTCCGGGTGACGCGGTTCTGCACCTGCACCTGAGCGTTGTCCAGGTCGGTGCCCAGGGCGAAGGTGATGGTCAGGGTGATCTTGCCGTCAGCGGTAGACTGCGAGGACATGTACAGCATGTTCTCGACACCCGTGATGGCTTGTTCCAGGGGCGCGGCCACGGTTTCGCCGATGACCTTGGGGTTGGCGCCCGGGAAGTTGGCGCGCACGACCACCGTCGGTGGCACGACTTCCGGGTATTCGCTGATCGGCAACTGGAACAGCGAAATGGCGCCGGCGATCAGGATCAGCAGCGAAAGTACCGCTGCGAAGATCGGCCGCGAAATGAAGAACTGGGAAAATTTCATCTTGGATTCAGTCCCTTAACCGCGTGGGGTCGCAGCGGCCAGCTTGCCTGCCGATCCAGACGCGGCCTTGGACGGCGCGACTTGGGGCAGGTTGCTGGCTTCGAGCGCTTTACGTTGTTGTGCCAGGGCGGCAATGGTTTCGTCGCTGGCCATCGGCACGGTTTCAGGCGTGACCGGCGACCCCGGGCGAGCCCGCTGCAGGCCCTTGACGATGATGGTGTCGTCTTTGCTCAGGCCGTTACGCACGATGCGCAGGCCTTCGATTTTCGGCCCCAGTTCGACAGCGCGGTAGGCCGGCTTGTTGTCGGCATCCATCACCAACACGAATTTTTTGCCCAGGTCGGTGCCTACGGCTTCGTCGTTGATCAGCACGGCGGAATAAGTGCCACTGCCCACCAGCTTCAGGCGGGCATACAGGCCAGGGGTGTAGGCGCCGTCCTTGTTGTCGAATACGGCGCGACCACGGATGGTGCCGGTTTGCGGGTTGACCTGGTTGTCGATGAAGTTCATCTGGCCCTGGTGCGGGTTGCCGTCTTCGTTGGACAGGCCCATGTAGACCGGCGTGGCCTGGCCGCGCTGGCCCTGGCGGGCGAGTTGGGTGTACTTGAGGAAGACGCGCTCGTCGGCGTCAAAGTAGGCGTAGACCTTGTCGGTGGAGACCACGCTGGTCAGCGGCGTGACATCGGCGGTCACCAGGTTACCGGCGGTGATGTCTGCCCGGCTGACGCGACCACTGATGGGCGAGGTGACGCGGGTGAAGCTCAGGTTCAGCTTGGCCAGGTCCAGTTGTGCCTGGATGGCCGCAGCGGCGGCGCGGGCTTCCTGGGCGGCGCTGGTGCGCGAGTCGGCCAGCTCGGCGGAAATGGCATTGCTCAAGCGCAGGCGTTCGCCACGTTGGGCTTCGTTCTCGCTACGGGTGGCGGTAGCACGGGACTGGGCCAGTTGGGCTTCGAGACGACGTACTTCAGCCTGGAACGGGCGTGGGTCGATCTGGAACAACAGGTCGCCTTTCTTGACCAGCGCGCCCTCAGTGAAGGCGACTTCGTCGATCTGCCCGGAAACCCGTGGGCGGATCTCGACGGTTTCCGGTGCCTCGAGGCGCCCGGTGAATTCATCCCATTCGTTGACCGGTTGCTCCAGCACCTTGGCCACGCTGACTTTGGCCGGCGGCATCGACGCTGCCGTGTCGGGAGTCTTGCCGCAGGCGCTCATCACCAGCACTGCCAGCAGTGCGAGGGGAAAGCGCAGTTTTGAAAGTGAATGTTCCATGGATAGCATCCGCCAATGTATTGAGAATGGGCGGATGATGCGTGGCCGAAGGCAGGGGAACGAATCGAATGAAACAAAGGTAACTATCATTCGGAATGATATAAGCCATCGACGAGCCCTCTAGGCTGGGGCTTTCGTTAGTCAGCTATCAATCTAATTAATGCTCGTTTGCTGGCGAGAATCCTCTCTGGAGGAGCCTATTCCGGCAAATAGAGATCATGGATACGCTTGACTGAACCGTCTTTGTGAAGCGCTTCAACCGCTTCGCGCAAATCCTCCACCATTTTGGGCGAGCAGTGCTTCGAGCAGGCCAGGTAGAGATCGGCATGGCTGCCGACTGTACTCATGAGCAGTTTACGTTTGGACACGTTCGGCCAAATGTAGCGACTCTCCGGGACGCCGTTGAACCAGGCATCGATACGTCCCATCAAAAGCATCTGGGCGGGGTTATCGCCAATGGCCAGCGGATAGATCTGCTCATCGCTGAATCCTTCGCTGCGCAGGATCTGCTCCTGGGCACTGCCCAGGCCGACGCCAATCTTGCGGTAGGTTTCTTTTGCTTGCGCGAAACTGTTCACTTTCCGGTCGAGGCTGAAAAAGGCTCGCTCCATGGGCATGATCGAGGCGATCCAGGTGAAGCGGTCTTCACGTTCCGGTATGCGCGACAGGGGAGTGATCAAATGGTCATGTTCCTCGCTCACGTGTTTCTGCGACCTGGCCCAGGGGAGCACATGGATTTTCATCGTGTATCCGGCTTTGGCCATGGCTGCCACGGCGACATCGCCCACGACTCCGTAGCCCCTGGGGTCGTTGACAAAGGTTAGCGGGGGAGCGTCCAGGATGTGCAATTCAATCACTAGGGGTTCACCGCACGCGTTATAGACAACCAGCAGCGGTAACAACAGACAAAGCCTGCGAAGCGCCTTGGTGTGTACATTCAAAACGCGGGGGATCGGGCTCATGATCGATACTTCAGGCATTGAAAGTGGTGCGCCATTCTACGTGTGCTTGGCGTCGGGAAACATCGTCCAGCAGGCCAATGTGTTATGCGATGCAGCGAACCGAAAGCGGGTTTGCCACAGTCTTTTTATCGGGGCACGTCAACGTTGTCGTCTTGGCCTTATTGCGTGTTCCTAAGGTATAGATCATCCAATTGACAAAAACCTTGAGCCTTGAAAATTGATGCCGGCTGGATAGATAGCGTGACCATTGCATCCATGAAAACTGAGCCCCTGTGGTCCAGGCGTTGCAAGGACCTGGGTTTACGCAGCGTGTGACCTCAATTGACCTGTAATTAGTTGTGCGATACAACTATGTGACTGTTCCATTTGAGGCATTTCCCTTGATCCATTCCCAACAAGCGTTGATTGAGAAAATCCGTTCGGCTTCGCGCCTCATGGTGCGAGAGCTGGGCTTCTTGCACGCCACGCTGGCGGCAACGGGGTATCCGGCGTCATCCGTGCACGCAATCATTGAGATCGGGAATCGCCAGGCGCTGACGGCGGTGGAGCTTGTTGAGCTGCTCGGCCTGGAAAAATCCAGCGTGAGCCGGATGGTTCGCAAGCTGGTGGAGGCCGGTGAAATTGAAGAAATTGCCCATGAGGAGGATGCGCGCTCCAAGAAGCTGCAGCTCTCGACTCAAGGCAAACGGACCCTGCAATCCATTGATTCGTTTGCTACGAAACAGGTGGCGGCAGCCATGGCTCATTTGACCCGCGAGCAATGGCAAACAGCGAGTGAGGGCATTGCCAACTATGCCGCAGCCCTGCAAGCCCATCGACTCGATACACAACCGCCGGCCACTGTCGAGCTGGGTATCGCACGAGGTTATCGGCCTGGCGTAATTGCCCGCGTCGTGCAAATGCATGCTGACTACTACGCAAGATATTTCAGTTTTGGCCAGCCCTTCGAGAGCCTGGTTGCCGCGGATATGGCTAACCTGATGGGGCGTTTGCACAACCCACGCAATGAGGTCTGGGTGGCATTGGATGATCAGCGAATGGTTGGATCGATCGCTATTGATGGTGAAGGAGAAGGCGGTGAGGCGGTTCTGCGCTTCTTTATTCTGGATGACTCTGCACGAGGCAAGGGCGCGGGCAAACGCTTGCTGGCTGAGGCAATGAAGTTCTGTGACGAATGGGGTTTTTGTGCAACGAGGCTCTGGACGTTCCAGGGCCTTGATGCCGCGCGTAAATTGTATGAAGACTTTGGTTTCAGGCTGGAGCGGGAGCAAGAGGGGCAGCAATGGGGAGAGTGGGTCACGGAGCAGTGCTTTGTGCGGCCCGGTCCAGCCGTTGCGAAAACTTGAACCGAAATCCTCGCATCGGGGAAGGCCCTGACCTTATGAATAATTCGTTTTTTTGCCCGGGCCGTGATCCCTGGAAGCGCTTCTGCTAATGTACGATTTGTGACTTTGTTGTAAAAGAGTCACAAGTTGTCAACCGTCTCCAGGATGCGTAAGCTGCCCCCATGAACCAGCCATCCCCATCTTCGCCCAGCACCCGCGGCCCGGCCGATCACGACATCCGAGATCAGATCGTCGCGGCGGCCAATGAGCACTTCAGTCAATACGGTTACGGTAAGACCACGGTGTCCGACCTGGCCAAGGCCATCGGGTTTTCCAAGGCATACATCTACAAGTTCTTCGACTCCAAGCAGGCGATCGGCGAGGCCATCTGTACCCGGTGCCTGGCGGAAATCGTTGCGGCGGTGGAGCTGGCCATCAGCGAAGAGGGGCTCTCGCCGACGGAGCGTTTTCGACGCCTGGTCAAAACCCTGGTGACTACCGGCGTGAACCTGTTCTTCAATGACCGCAAGCTCTATGACATTGCCGCGTTCTCGGCGTCGGAGCGCTGGCCCAGCTCGCAAGTCTATAACGCACGAATCAAGAGCTTCGTGTTGCAAATCGTGCGAGAAGGACGAGAACTCGGTGAGTTCGAACGCAAGACGCCGCTGGACGAGACAGTAGATGCGATCCACTTGGCGCTACGGCCTTTCGTCAATCCGTTGCTGTTGCAGTACAGCCTCGACGTCATCGAAGAGGCCCCCACGCTCACCTCCAATCTCATTTTGCGTAGCCTCATGCCTTGATCGTCGGCTGACGGTTTGCAAACGACACATTCCTCCTCGTTTTCAACGCTCGGTCATGGCGGGTTGATATAGGGTATTCATTTACTTCGATTGTGACTATTGACACAAATAGTCACATGAATAAGTATGGTGCATCTGCCCTTGGCCCAGGGAGCGTCGACATGACGAGCTTCGCCCAGTTGCTGCAGCAATTCGATCCGGATGCGCCGTTTGTGTCTCCGCCCAACTGGCGGCAGGGCCGTACGATTTTTGGAGGACTGTCCGCAGCGTTGTCACTGCAAGCGGTTTTGCTTGAGCGTCCGACGGGTTTTCCGCCGTTCAAGTCCGCCCAGGTGTCGTTCATAGGTCCGGTCACGCAGACCCAGACATTCGATGTCAGCGTGTTGCGTCAAGGCCGGTCAGTCACCTCGGTATCGGTCGACTGCCTGTCGGGTGATGACCTGGCGTTGCGCACGACCCTGCTGTTCGCTCAGCCACGGGCGAGCCGTATTACCCATGATGCTTGGGGGCGTCCGCTGGTAGACGGACCCTCCCGGTACGCCACATTGGAGTTGGACAGCCGGGTCGCACCAGCCTGTGCCTACAACTTTGAGATGCGTCCTGCGGGTGGTTCGCTCCCGGTATCCGGCGCTGATAATCCAGAATTACTGATGTGGGTGCGCCATCTGGATGCGCGGGGTGTAGACCCGGCAGTCGCCCTGATTGCCCTGGCTGACAGTTTGCCGCCGGCCGCCATGACCTGCTTCACCGAGCCCGCCGCCATCAGTTCTGCGTCCTGGACGATCGATCTGCCGCAGCCGGCCGTCGGTGGAGAGTGGTTCCTGATCAACTCCTTTAGCCAGCAGGCCCTGGAAGGTTACTCACTGCAGGATATGGAGATCTGGGACGAGAGCGGTCGGCGAGTGCTTTGGGCTCGCCAGACCGTGGCGATTTTTACGTAACACAACCCAACCGCTCCATTACCTCAGCTACTGCTCCTTAGAGTTCTCATAATGAAAAAAATATTGCTCAAGACCCCGCTGGGTCTCTCCGTCGTGCTCGCAAGTTCTCATGTGTTTGCCAGCGGCTTCGCGCTCAATGAACAAAGCGTCAGTGGGATGGGCTCAGGCTTTGCCGGCCGTTCTTCCTCCGCTGAAGATGCGAGCACGGTCTTCGGTAATCCGGCGGGGATGTCTCGCTTGAAGAAGGAACAGGTCAGCCTGGGGGCGGCGACGCTTTTCACCAACTCCGAAATAAGCCGGACCCGCAGTACCTTCGGCGGCCAGGAAGACGGTGACATGGTGCCAACAACCACGGTGCCGATGGGTTACTACGTCAAACCCGTGGATGAACACTGGGCGTTCGGCGTTGGTTTTTATGTGCCGTTCGGCTTGATTACCGATTACGGCAGTGATTTCGCCGGGCGTTATTACGCTAATAAAAGCGAGGTCAAGACACTCACGTTCCAGCCCACTATCAGCTATGCCTTCAACGACACGGTGTCGATCGGGTTTGGACCTACGATCAACCGCATCAGCGGTGAGATATCCGCGATGGTGCCCAATGCATTCAGTCCGGGTAGCAATGATGGAAAACTCAAAAGCACCGGCGACGACACGGCCCTGGGTTTCAACGCGGGGATCCTGGTGCAGGCGACAGACCGAACCCGCCTGGGGGTGACCTACCATTCCAAGGTCAGTTACCGCTTGGATGCCAAGACCAAGGTGAGCGGCGGAACCTTCAGCTTGTTAGGGGTAAGCGGGCGCAGCTATGACGCTTCGCTGGATGTGGATACTCCGGAATCGGTCGACTTCTCGGTGACTCACCAGCTCAACAATGACTGGACTCTGTACCTGGGCAGTACCTGGACACGCTGGAGTCGCTTCAAGGAGCTGACCATCGAGAACTCCGGGCTGCCGCCTTTGTTGAGCGGCCAGTTGGGTACCATCAGCGAAGAGCAGAACTGGCACGACACGTGGGCTCACGCTATCGGTACGGCGTATCGATTGAACAATCAGTGGGTGCTGCGTGCAGGTTTTTCGATTGACCAATCGCCTGCCAACAACACCAACCGCGGGCCACGTATTCCTACCGGCGACCGGCAGGTGATCAGCTTCGGCGCGGGCTGGACTCCGGTGGACAATGTCACCGTGGATGTCGCTTATTCCTATCTGTGGGAAGAAAGCGTGCAGGTCAACGATGCCTCGGCCACCCGGGGTGCCTACAGCTCCAAGTACAAAAACAGTGCGAGCGGTTTCGGGACTTCGGTCAGCTATCGCTTTTGATTGAGTGCTGCTCTAAAAGCCGGGAGCGCATGCTGCCCCGGCCTTTGGTTGGCGTGTGCAAGGCCGCTTCATTACCTGCTCAGGCACCCATGATGCGCGCCATAAGACCCTGGTGAAACCGGCGAGGCGTGGCCCAGGTCAGGACGGTCATAGCCTTGTTGCCAAAGCCGGGTACGACACTTATGCGTCCGGCTTGCAGTGCACGGATTCCTGCCGCTACAACGGGTTGTGGCTGCATCATCACCATTTTCAAGGCTGGCGTAATCGTTTGCCTGGCGCTTTGCGCAAACCCGGTATCCGACATCCCCGGACAAAGTGCCGTCACGATGACGCCGTCGCTTTTGAGTTCACGATGCAACGCATCAGAGAAGCGCAGCACGTAAGCTTTAGCGGCAGAGTAAACGGCAAAATTCTTCACGCCTTGAAAAGACAGCAGGCTGGCGACCATCAGGATATGTCCACGTTTGCGGGCTCGCATGTCTGCCGCGAAGACGTGAGTCAGGGCCGTCAGACTGGCGATATCCAAATCAATCATGGCTAGGGACTGGTCCAGGGGCTGATCCAGGAAAGGCCCCTGCAAGCCATGTCCCGCATTGTTAATGAGCACATCGATCACGACATTGCGCTCGCGCAGCCGCTGGTGCAACTCGATGACCGCCGGGATCGAGGAAAGGTCTACTTGCTCGACTATGACATCAACACTGAAACGTTCGCGCAATTGCGCCGATAGCGTTTCGAGCTTATCCAGCCTGCGTGCTACCAGAACGAGAGATTTCCCTTGTGCTGCGTATTGCCGGGCAAACTCCTCGCCAAATCCGCTTGAGGCGCCTGTGATGAGCACCCAGGAGTTATCGTTCGGTTTCATGTCGTTGGTCTCGGGTTGTTGAGTTGAAAGAAAGGGGTATCAGTCATCTGGCTGCCACTGGCTGGGCGTCAGGCGGCTGCCAGCCACCCCCGAGCGCCCGAAATGCCGCGACCGCCGCACGGGCCGACTCCGTTCGTGCTTGGGCCCGGGCATCGGAGGCCTGCAGCAGTGTCTGGTCGGCATTCAGAACATCGATCAGGCTGGCCGTGCCTTTCTGATAGGCGATGAATGATGATTGTCGAGCCTGGGTCAGTGACGCTTCGCCCTGGGTGAGGGTGGTGGTCTGGGTTTCTCGATTGACCAGTGCCGAGAAGGCGTTCTCAACGTCTTCGGTGGCGCGCAGCACGGACTGGCGGTAAGCGGCGAGGGCTTCGGCTTCCTGTCCTTTGGCTTGATCAATCTGGGCGTTGATGCGGCCAAAGTCGAAGAGTCTCCAGCGCAGGCCCAGTGCGCCCGTCGCCTGGCTGGCGTCGCCAGTGAACAGGTTTCCGGCGGATACCGCCGTGGCACTGCCGAGCAACGCGCTGAGGGAAAATTTTGGGTAGTACTCGGCGATTGCTTCGCCGATGCGGGCGTTGGAGGCCGCGAGGCGGCGCTCAGCGACGATGAGATCCGGTCTGCGGCGCAGCAGATCGGCCGGCGTGCCCATGGCGGTTATCTGCGGTGCCGCAGGGATACTTTCCATCGTTGCCAGTTGCCGGCGATGGGTGCCCGGCGGTGTGCCGAGCATGACATCCAGCGCGTTCATGGCGGAATCCAGGCCGGTTTGCAGCACCGGTACCGTCGCCTGGACTTGAGACAGGGCGCCTTCAGTCTGGTGAACCTGATAGTTGGCGGCGAGGCCCTTGCTATAGAGCAATTGGACTTTCTCCAGCAGGTCTTGCTGGGTTTTGACTTGTCGGTTGGTAATGTCCAGCCGAGCCTGCAGCCCGCGCAGGGTGATGTAGATATCGGCGGTCTGCGCGGCGACGGCCAGGCGTGTGGCGGCGACGCCCGCTTCAGAGGCTTGGTATTCAGCCAGTGCGGCCTCGCGTCCGCGTCGCAGGCCACCAAAAACGTCTATCTCCCAACCGGCGTTGAGGTTGAGTTCATAGGCGCTGCCATACCGATCATAGCCGGGCGTCGAGTTCAGCACTTGGCCGAGTGGCGTCTCCACAGACTGGCGGGCGCGCGCGGCTTGACCGTTGATGTTACCCGAAGGCAGTAACGCGGCATTGGCGGCCCCCAGGCCTGCCCGTGCTTGCGCGACTCGCGCAGCCGCCTGAGCCAGGTCCAGGTTCTGTTCGAGCGCCTTGGCGACGAATTCGGTCAACACTGGATCATCAAAACCTTCCCACCAGGCTACAAGACTGGCACGTGTTGCGCCGGACCTCTGTTCGACAGAAGACTGACCCAGGAAGCGGTTCGAAAGCGCAGCGTCCGGACGATGGTAGTCCGGACCGACCGCGCAACCGGCCATCAAGCTGGCGCTCACCAAAAGAGCAAGGGGGCGGAGATGCGGCATTGGGATTCCTGGAAGGGCGGCTGATTTGTGACCATATTATATTATGGTCACTTTCTGTCAATTGATGCTCTTGCTGAGCGATCCAGAGTTAACTGGAAGCATAGGGGAGGGGATCTAAAAGGTGGATGTCGGGCGATATGTGACCATTGACAGTATTGGTCACGAGACTGAGAATATGGCTCCTGTCCTAATTTGCTCAAGTAAAGGGAACCTATGCTCCGGCTCCGACCTGTCACCTTCGCCGCTTGCTTGTTGCCTCTCGTCCTGACAGCGTGTGGTGACGCTTCCACCGCCAAAGATCCGCGCACGCTCGCCCCCCTGGTGAGAGTTTCTGAAGTTCAGGGTTCGTCCAATATCTCGCGTTCTTTTACCGGCGTCGTGGCGGCTCGGGTCCAGAGCGACCTGGGTTTCCGGGTGTCGGGCAAGGTGCTTGAGCGTTTGGTCGATGCCGGGCAGACCGTTAAACGGGGTCAACCGCTCATGCGTCTTGACCCCATCGACTTGGGGTTGCAGGCGCGAGCGCAGCAGGAGGCGGTCGCTGCCGCCAAAGCCCGAGCCAAACAGACTGCCGATGACGAGGCTCGCTATCGTGACCTGGTGGCCGCAGGCGCCATTTCTGCCTCGGGCTACGACCAGATCAAAGCCGCGGCCGATACCGCCAAGGCACAACTCAGTGCCGCGCAAGCCCAGGCTGACGTGGCCCGTAATGCATCGGGCTATGCCGTGCTGCTGGCCGACGCCGATGGTGTGGTGATGGAAACGCTCGCCGAGCCGGGGCAAGTCGTCAGCCCCGGGCAAACCGTGGTTCGACTGGCGCGGGCCGGGCAGCGCGAAGCCCTGGTGCAACTGCCAGAGACGCTACGGCCGGCGGTAGGGGCCACCGCGCAGGCGACGTTGTATGGCTATACCTCGGCTGCGGTCACCGCGAAGCTGAGGTTGCTTTCGGATTCGGCTGACCGTGTGACGCGCACCTTTGAGGCGCGGTATGTGTTAGAGGGGGCGCTGGCGAATGCGCCGCTGGGTTCGACCGTCACCCTTCGCATTGCCGAAGGCGCAGCGCAGGAACAGGTGCTGCAAGTGCCGATCGCCGCGGTGTATGACCCGGGCAAAGGCACTGGCGTGTGGGTGATCGCCGGTGAGCCTGCGAAAGTCACCTGGCGACCCGTCCAGGTCCTGGGCTTGAGCGACGACGCCGCACGCGTCGCCGGCGATCTCAAGGTGGGCGAGCACATTGTCGGGCTCGGCGCGCATCTGCTGCGCGATGGCGAGGAAGTACGGCTGGCTCAACAGGGTGATGTGAAGGTTGCCGGGGGCCGTCAATGAGCCTCAATTTATCGGCGCTCGCCGTTCGCGAGCGCTCTATCACCGTATTCCTGATCTTCCTGATCGCCGTGGCGGGCACGCTGGCGTTCTTCCAGCTGGGGCGGGCCGAGGATCCTCCTTTTACGGTCAAGCAGTTGACCGTCATTACCGCATGGCCGGGCGCGACGGCGCAGGAGATGCAGGATCAGGTCGCAGAACCCTTGGAAAAGCGCCTGCAAGAACTGAAATGGTACGACCGCACGGAAACCTACACCCGTCCCGGTCTGGCTTTCACCATGGTGTCGTTGGTCGATCGCACGCCGCCCTCGCAAGTGCAGGAGGAGTTCTATCAGGCGCGCAAGAAGCTCGACGATGAGGCCGCGAGGCTGCCGGCGGGCGTCATCGGGCCGATGGTCAACGATGAGTTTGCCGATGTGACATTCGCGCTGTTCGCCCTGAAAGCCAAGGGTGAGCCGCAGCGCTTGCTGGTGCGAGATGCTGAGGCGTTGCGCCAGCGCCTGTTGCACGTGGCGGGGGTGAAGAAGGTCAACATCATCGGTGAGCAAGCCGAACGCATTTTTGTGTCCTTCTCCCATGATCGGCTGGCCACCTTGGGCGTCTCGCCCCAGGACATCTTCGCCGCGCTGAACAGCCAGAACGTGCTGACGCCCGCCGGTTCGATCGAAACCAATGGGCCGCAGGTCGTCCTGCGGGTGGACGGCGCCTTCGATAAATTGGAGAAAATTCGTGACACCCCCCTTGCGATTCAAGGTCGCACGCTCAAGCTCTCGGACGTCGCGACAGTCGAGCGCGGATATGAAGACCCGGCCACCTTCCTGGTGCGCAGTAACGGCGAGGAGGCCTTGTTGCTGGGGGTCATAATGCGAGAGGGTTGGAACGGCCTGGACCTGGGCAAGGCCCTGGACGCGGAGACGGCCAAGATAAATGAAGGCATGCCACTGGGCATGACGTTGACCAAAGTCACCGATCAAGCCGTGAACATTGACTCGGCTGTCGGTGAGTTCATGGTCAAATTTTTTGTCGCGCTGCTGGTTGTCATGCTCGTTTGCTTTCTCAGCATGGGCTGGCGTGTAGGCGTTGTGGTCGCAGCCGCCGTACCGTTGACACTGGCGATAGTGTTTGTAGTGATGGCGGCCACCGGAAAGAACTTCGACCGGATTACTCTGGGTTCGCTGATTCTGGCGCTCGGATTGCTGGTGGACGACGCCATCATCGCGATCGAAATGATGGTGGTGAAAATGGAGGAGGGCTACGACCGGATCAAAGCCTCCGCGTATGCCTGGAGTCATACTGCCGCGCCGATGTTGTCCGGTACGTTGGTAACGGCCATCGGTTTCATGCCCAACGGTTTCGCGCAATCGACCGCTGGCGAGTACACCAGCAACATGTTCTGGATCGTCGGCATCGCCCTGATCGCCTCCTGGGTCGTCGCGGTGGCTTTTACCCCTTATCTTGGGGTGAAGCTGTTGCCGGACATCAAGCAGGTCGAGGGCGGTCACGCGGCCATCTACAACACCCGTCATTACAATCGCTTTCGCCAGGTTCTGACGCGTGTCATTGCCCATAAATGGTGGGTGGCCGGCACGGTGATCGCGACGTTTGTCGTGGCAATCCTTGGCATGAGCCTGGTCAAGAAGCAGTTCTTTCCCACCTCGGACCGTCCAGAGGTGCTGATCGAAGTGCAAATGCCCTATGGGACCTCCATCGAGCAAACCAGCGCCACTACCGCCAAGGTCGAGCAATGGCTGCAAAAGCAGGATGAGGCAAAAATCGTCACGGCTTACATCGGTCAAGGCGCACCGCGCTTCTACCTGGCGATGGCGCCGGAGCTTCCCGACCCGTCGTTCGCCAAGATTGTGGTGCTGACGGACAGCCAGGAGGCCCGTGAAACCCTGAAGTTCCGCCTGCGTGAAGCGGTCGCCGAAGGGCTCGCTCCCCAGGCACGGGTGCGGGTGACTCAATTGGTGTTTGGTCCGTATTCGCCATTCCCGGTTGCCTATCGGGTGATGGGGCCTGATCCGTCAAAGCTGCGCGAGATTGCCGATCAGGTACGAGACGTCATGCAAGCGAGCCCGATGATGCGCACCGTCAATACCGACTGGGGCCCACTGACGCCGGCGCTGCATTTCAGCCTGGATCAGGACCGCATGCAGGCAGTAGGCCTGACCTCAAATGCCGTCGCCCAGCAGTTGCAGTTCCTGCTCACGGGGGTGCCGATCACCGCAGTTCGTGAAGACATCCGCTCGGTGCAGGTGGTCGGTCGCGCGGCCGGTGATATCCGCCTCGACCCGGCCAGGATAGAAGGCTTTACGTTGGTGGGCTCAGCGGGGCAGCGTATTCCGCTGTCCCAGGTCGGCGAGGTCGATGTGCGCATGGAGGATCCGATCCTGCGGCGGCGTGATCGCACGCCAACCATTACCGTGCGTGGCGACATCGCCGAAGACTTGCAGCCTCCGGACGTCTCGAGCGCAATCATCAAACAACTGCAGCCGGTCATCGACAGCCTTCCTGACGGCTACCGGATCGAGCAGGCGGGGGCTATCGAGGAATCCGGCAAGGCCGGCAAGGCGATCGTGCCACTGGTGCCGATCATGGTGGCTTTGACGCTGCTGATCATCATTGTCCAGGTGCGTTCGATCTCAGCCATGATCATGGTGTTCTTCACCGCACCGTTGGGATTGATTGGCGTGGTGCCGACCTTGCTGATTTTCCAGCAGCCGTTTGGCATCAACGCCTTGGTTGGCCTGATCGCGCTCTCGGGCATTCTGATGCGCAATACGTTGATTCTGATCGGGCAGATCCATCACAACACGCAAGAAGGGTTGGACCCGTTCCATGCAGTGATCGAGGCCACGGTCCAGCGGGCCCGCCCGGTGCTGCTGACGGCACTGGCGGCCATTCTGGCGTTTATCCCGCTGACACACTCGGTGTTCTGGGGAACGCTGGCCTACACCCTGATTGGCGGCACGTTCGTTGGCACCATCATGACGCTGGTGTTCCTGCCGGCGATGTATTCCATCTGGTTCAAGATCCGTCCTGAGCATCCAGCGCAAACCGAAGCCGCGAGGCGGGTGTAAGCCAGCAAGCGGATGCTGCTGTTAGTGGGCGTCGACCGAGAAATGAAGAGGTTCTTATGATTACTCCTGAAGGCCAAAAACGCATTGTCGTCACGGGCGTTGGAATTGTCGGGCCACTGGGCTGCGGCGTAGAGGAAGTCTGGCGGCGGTTGCTGGCTGGCTGCTCTGGTATTCGTCACCTGCCCGACGATATGACTGAGGGAACGGGTGTTGCAGTGGGCGGTCGGGTGCCGTCCCTGGAGGTGGATGCCGTTGCGGGGTATGACCCGGAGCGTTTCATCTCGCCCAAGGACCGCAAGAAAATGGATCGTTTCATTGAGTTCGCCCTGGTGGCCGCTGACGAAGCGCTGGCGCAGGCGGGCTGGCATCCGACTGACGCCGCCGACCAGGAACGCACCGCGACGATCATTTCATCGGGCGTGGGTGGCTTTGGCGCGATTGCCGATGCTGTACGCACCACCGATGCTCGTGGTCCGCGCCGCTTGTCGCCGTTCAGCGCACCGGCCTTTCTCGCCAACATGGCGGCTGGGCACGTTTCCATCCGTCACGGTTTCAAAGGGCCTCTCGGCGCGCCCGTCACAGCCTGTGCGGCCGGGGTGCAGGCCGTTGGTGATGCGGCCAGGCTCATCCGAAGTGGTGAGGCGGATATCGCTCTGTGCGGCGGCACCGAAGCGGCGATAGACCGTGTGACCCTGGGTTGTTTTGCGGCCGCCCGCGCACTCTCCACGGGGTTTGCCGAGCGCCCGCAAGAAGCTTCGCGTCCCTTTGATCGTGATCGTGACGGCTTTGTCATGGCCGAAGGTGCTGGGTTGCTGGTGATCGAATCGCTGGAGCATGCCCTGGGTCGTGGTGCCAAACCCCTGGCGGAACTGGTCGGCTATGGCACCAGTGCCGATGCCTATCACCTGACGGCAGGTCCGGCAGATGGCAATGGCGCACGGCGGGCGATGGAGCAGGCGCTGCGCCAGGCCACTGTCAGCCCTGCCGACGTGCAGCATATCAATGCCCATGCCACCTCCACCCAGGTTGGCGACAGCGGGGAACTGGCGGCGATTCGCTCGGTGTTCGGGCGTGATTCCGGCATGGCAATCACCTCGACCAAATCTGCTACCGGGCACCTGCTGGGCGCGGCGGGAGGCATCGAGGCGATCTTCACGGTGTTGGCGCTTCGTGATCAGGTGGTGCCACCAACCCTGAACCTGCTTCACCCTGACGAGGCCGCCGAGGGGCTCGATCTGGTCGCCCTGAATGCTCGGAAGATGCCGATCACCCACGCACTTTCAAATGGATTCGGGTTCGGCGGGGTGAATGCAAGCGTGCTGTTTCGGCGCTGGGAGGCTTGATCCGGCACGGTCAACATTGATGCAGGCTGACCCACCGCTATCGCGAGCAAGCGCGCTCCCACAAAGATCTGTGGGAGCGTTTGGTTTCAGGAGATCGGCCGCAGGTAAATACCGTTACTCAGGTTCTGCTTGAGTTGCTGGCTCGTCTCGTCTGCCAACACCTCCGGCTGGCCGTTGATCACCCCGTCCAGTACGCGCTGGACGACATCCTGGGGAGACGCCTTTGGCACGCCTTCGATGCCCCGTGTCATGTCCGTGTCCACGAACGCAACGTGCACGCCCACTACCAGCGTGCCCTGGGCTGCCAATTGCAGGCGCAGGCCATTGGTGAGCGACCAGGCGGCTGCTTTGCTGGCCGAATAGGTGAGGGTGCCGGGAAGGTTCACCCAGCTCAGGGCCGAATGCATGTTGACGATGACCCCGCCGCCGTTCGCCGCCAGGATTGGCGCGAAGGCCAGGCTGGTGGCCAGCGGAGCGACTGCGTTGGTTTCAAGCTCGTGGCGAAGAGTGGTCAGGCTGTTGCTGTCCTGGTCTTTGCCTTCGAATCCGCTGATGCCCGCGTTGTTGATCAGCAATGTCAGATCCGGTGCGCTCTCGGCTACGGCCGCGATGTCTTCGGGGCGGGTGACGTCGAGTTTGATCGGCACCACATTGGGCTGGGCTTCGAGGGTGGCCGGGTCGCGTGCCGCGGCATACACCTTTGCGGCGCCCGCCGCGAGAAGTGCCTGCACGAATGCCTTGCCCAGGCCACGGTTGGCGCCGGTCACCAGCGCCACACTGCCTTTGATTTGCATGTCGATTCTCCAATGATTGACGAAAAAGAACAAAGCGGCGCATGAGCGCCTTACTGGTTTACTTCGCGAGACTGCCTCGCAGAACAAACAAGACCCATGCGATCAGGCAGGCCGTCGCCTGGATGCCCCCCAGTGTCGTGACTGGCGCGAAGGTCAGCACCGAGGCCAGCCAGGTGGTGAGTGCAGCGGCGCCCATGGAGATAAAACCCAGCAGCGCGGAAGCCATCCCGGCCTCTCTGCCGAAAGGCTGCATGGCGATGGCCGTGCCGAGTGGATTGGCGAGCCCCATGCCCCAGAGAAACGTGACCATCGATAAGGCGTACCAGCCAAGGCTTGGATCGGCCGGGCCCACGAGCAGCAGGCCGCCGCCCGCCATGGCGCAGGCAATGCCCAGCAACGTAATGATCCGGGAACCGTGGCGGTGCGCCAGGCGCGGAGCCGCCATGCCGGCGGCGAACACGACGAACACCGTGGCGGCGAAGTACAAGCCGGTCTGCAATGACGTCAGGCCAATCCCTTTCATCAGGATCGCCGGGGCTGCGGCGAATGATGCAAACAACCCACTCATCAACAGACTCATCGAAACGGCCGGAAGGATGAAGCGCGTATCCAGTGCCAATTTTCGATAGGCGAGCACCACGCTCCTGGTTGAATGCGGGGCTCGGCGGTCGACGGGATGGGTTTCTCCCAGGCTCTGGACATAGAAGAACGCCAGTGCGACAGCGGCCAGCCCCACCAGGATGAAGATGGCGCGCCATCCGAGCGTGGCGGACAGCAGGCTGCCAAGCAGTGGCGAAAAACCTGGCGCGGCGGCGGTGGCAATCATGGTCAAGGACAAGGCGCGAGCGAGCGTCTCGCCTTCAAATAGATCCCGTGCGATGGCGCGCGACAACACCGAGGCGGCGCATACCCCCAGGGCCTGGATGATGCGCCCCGCAATCAGCATGTCGAGCGTGGAAGCCAAGCCTGCGATGACGGTGCCGACGACAAAAATGCAGAGCCCGCCCAGCACCAGTTTCTTGCGCCCGTAACGGTCGGCCAACGGCCCGACCACCAACTGGCCCAGTGCGAAGGTGATGAAGAAGCTGGACAGTGTCAGGCCAAGCTCCCGTGCGCTCACCCCGAGGTCTTCACCAATGGCTGGGAACGCCGGGAGGATGATATTCGTGGACAACATGCTGATTGCCGCCAGGCCTGCAAGCAGTGCCACAACCTTCCCGGTCAGCGGTTGGACGGTTTGAGTCGGGGCAGTCGCAACAGTTGTTGTCATGGATTTACACCTTTGGCGTTTGTAGGCGCGGTTGCGGTAGGTCAAACCGGTAGATGCGAAATCGGTTTGATCTTCCTGCCAGCATGTATGATGGTCGTCATATTGTGAGGTGAGCATGATGATCATCATGCAATTCGTCAAGTTCAAGATTGGAGGTTTTTCATGAGGCATCCCCCAAGCCAGACTGCAGAGCGGCGCGAGAAAATCCTGGAGGAGGCGTCTCGGCTATTTCGTGGCAAGGGTATCGCCGGGGCGAGCATTGCCGAAGTCATGAAGGCGTCAGGCCTGACCCACGGTGCCTTCTATGCGCATTTCGACTCCAAGGACGCGCTGGTCTGTGCCAGCCTTGAGCGCGCCATGGACCAGTTGGCGCTCGAACTGCGGGAAACGGTCTCCGGCAGTGATGCGCCCAAGGAGGCCTTTCTGGGCAGGTACCTCAGCCAGCGACACCGCGACCATCCGGAAGCCGGGTGCGCCATGCCTGCGCTGGCCATCGATGTTTCCCGTGAGCCGGGGATGCGCCGCTCCTTCACGAGCCGGGTGGTCGGGATGATCGAGTTGCTCACCTCCAGTCTTCCCTGGCGGCGCGGTCGCTCCAGGGAGGACCAGGCGATCGGCTTCCTGGCGGCGATTGTCGGCGCGATGGTGCTCGCCCGCGCAGTGGATGAGCCGCAGCTATCGGATCGAATTTTACGCGCGACGCGTGATGAGCTACTTGATGTTGATAAGCCGTCTGGGTGGGCGGCGACAGACGCGCCGCAGCATAAGCAGTCAGATTCAATATTAACTAGTGTGCTAGATAATATTGAGCAACAGAAACAGGTACCTGCTCATGGCGCTGCAGCCTCCGGGGAAGTGGGGGAACAGTTGTCCTTTGCCTTGTACGGTGCGGCCAATCGGATGATTCGCCTGCACAAACCCTTGTTGGAACCGCTGGGGCTGACGTTCCCCCAATACCTCGTGATGTTGGAACTGTTCACTGAAGCGCCCAGGACCGTAGGCGACCTGGGCACCAAACTCGCCATGGATACCGGGACAATCACGCCGTTGCTCAAGCGTCTCGAGGCATCGGGCATGGTGACTCGAACCCGAGACAGAGGTGACGAACGTCGTGTGCTGATTGCCCTGACTGACGCCGCGTTGGCGTTGAGTAAAGAACTCTTGGCTGTGACCGATAAGATCAACACCGCTTGCCAGCTTGATGACGATGGGCAGGAAGCACTCCGTGACACGCTCAACGCTTTCGCGCGTCCCGCCGGCGAATGAACGGGGGCGCTCGCTACCGTTGAAGAGGATTGAGCATTGCGCAATGGCTGCCCGCTCTATGTGGTGTGTCTTTTCTGTTTGAGTGAGGCGCATGCTGCAGAATATCCGGTCGCTGAGCAGGCTGTGCCCCGTCTCGATTCAGCCCTGGTGCTCGACGAGGTAACGGTCACGGCGCGGCGTCGCGAGGAGTTCCAGCAGACAGTGCCGATCAGCATGAGCGTACTCAATGGCGAGCAGTTGAACGATGCCGGCCTCTACCGAACCGAGGACCTGCAGCAGCGCGTACCAAGTCTGCTGGTGACGGTGCCCAGTGCGCGTTATGCCAGCTACGGCATTCGCGGGCTGGGCACGAGCTCCTACAACGATGGCATCGATGGCAGTGTCGGGGTGTTTCTCGATGGGGTTTACCTGGGCCGCCAAGGCATGTCGCTTGGCGACCTGGTTGACGTCGAACGCGTCGAGGTATTGCGCGGGCCACAGGGGACCTTGTATGGCAAGAACACCACGGCCGGCGCGATCAACGTCAGCAGTCGCGCGCCGACCTTCGAGCCGGAGGGCAGTGGCGAGGTCTCGGTCGGTGAAAAGGGGTTGCGTCAGTACCGCGGTACGGTTTCAGGCGCGCTGATCGACGGCGTATTGGCCGGGCGCCTGACCGGTTACGACGTGGAGCGCGACGGTCTCATCGATAACCGTTACGACGGCAGCCACCTTGGCGATCAGAACCGCCAAGGTCTGCGCGGCCAATTGCTGTGGACACCCGGCGAAGCGTTCAGCGCGCGGCTGATCGGCGAGTACGGTTGGCAGGACGAGCAGGGAGGTGCTTATGCGGCCAGTAACTACAGTGAGACGACCCTCAAGCGGGCCGCTTTCGTCGGCTACCGCCAGTTGCCTGTCGACCCCTACGCGCGCCGTGTGCAGCAGGATGAGCCGAATAATATAAAGACATTGCAGACCGGTGCCTCGCTGGAGCTGAACTGGTGGTTGGACAGCGGGGCCACGCTGACCAGCATCAGCGGATATCGAGATTGGACCTACGACACCGACCAGGATGGCGATGGCATGGCGCTGTCCATCGCCGAAAACGCCGCCGTGCAGCTCAATCACCATCAATTCAGCCAGGAGTTGCGTCTGGCCGATTCGCCTAACGAGCACTTCGATTACGTGGTAGGTCTCTATTACTTGCGGCAGAAGTTGAACCGTGAGGTGGGTGTGCGCTTCGGCAAGGACGCGGCGGCTTACTTTCTGGGTGATCGACCGGAAATCGCATTGCTCGGTATTACGCCGGGGATGATTCCGGCCTCGTTGCTGGAGGGCGCGCAGCAGAGCTTCGATGGCGAGCAGCGCACCGACAGTCGCGCCGTGTTCGGCCAGCTTACCTGGCATGCCACCGACCGCCTGGCGATTACGCCGGGACTGCGTTACACCCGTGAAAGCAAGCAGGGCTGGATTTCCCGTAGCGTCTCGGGGCTGGCGCCGCTCGGGCCGGACTTGGTTTCCCAGCTGGCGGGACCTTTGCTGCGCAGTACCGCACTTGGCGGCGAGTATTACCGGCGTGACGCGGTAGAGGAGGGCAACCTCTCCGGGCAATTGACCTTCAGCTACCAGTTTCGCGATGACCTGCTCGGCTATGCCACTTGGGCGCGTGGCTACAAGGCCGGCGGGATCAACCTCGAGGTGATCGGTCCCAGCGCCGAGTCGACGTTTGATGCCGAGCGGGTGAGCTCGCTCGAGGTTGGGGTCAAGCAGGGTTTCTGGAGCGACCGGGGCCAGCTCGACGTGGCCGTGTACCAGATGGATGTCGACGATTACCAGGCGCTGACCAACCGTGCGCCGGCTAGCCCGTTTGCCCCACCGATCCGCGACAACCTGATCAATGTCGGCAAGGTGCGCCTGCGTGGCATCGAGCTGGACGCCCTGCTGCGGGCCAGCGAACGGATCGATCTGCGGCTGGGGATCGCCTGGAACGACGCACGCTACCGTGAGTTTCCCAATGCGCCCTGTTCACCGGCCAGCGCGCAGTGGTCCTGCGACTTGAAAGGCCAGCGTCTGTTCAACGCACCGGAGTGGAACGCCAACGCTGGGATTGACTATCGCCACCCGCTGGAGCACGGCCTGGAGCTGTTCAGTGGCCTTGATTACAAGTTCCGCAGCGGTTACTACGGCACGCTCGAAGGCGGCCCCGGCAGCTATCAACCGTCCTATGGGCTGACCAACCTGCGTCTTGGCTTGCGCCGTAGTAACAGGCGCTGGGAAGCTGAACTATGGGCGCGCAACCTGTTCGACGAGCAGTACATCACTGCTGTCTACGCCAAGCTGGGTGCGGGTGACTACGGGGTGCTGACCGGCGATCCGCGCAGCGTCGGCATGACTTTGCGCACGCGCTGGTAGTAAGCCGTCGTCCAAGCCCTTCAGAACCGCCCAAACATGCCGATACAACGCGCGTAGGTCCTATTGTGCAGCCGCCAGCGGAGTCCTGCGCAAAATTCCCAAGGCGTTCGTTCGCCTGTATCCACTACGTTTTTGCAGGTTTGTACATAAGCGGACCTCAGGTAATAAACCATGTCAGCCCATCCCAGGACCGAGCTGGAAAGCGCCCTTGCCGCCTGCAAGGGCAGTTTTCTTTCCGTTGGTTTTTTCAGCTTTTTCGTCAACTTGCTGATGCTGGTTCCATCGTTCTACATGCTGCAGGTGTATGACCGCGCTGTAGTCAGTGCCAGCCTGTCGACGCTGTTGATGCTGACGCTGATCATGTTGCTGTTGATGGTTACGATGGGGGGCCTGGAATGGGTTCGCTCGCGGATCATGGTGCGAATCAGTACTCGCCTGGACACGCTGCTGGGCCAACGTCTGTTCGACGCCAGCTTCAAGCAGGCGCTCAATACCGGTGGCATGAATGCCACGGCCCAGCCATTGAGCGATCTGAATGCGTTGCGCCAGTTCCTCACCGGTAACGGCCTGTTTGCGTTTTTCGACACGCCCTGGATTCCGATCTACCTGGCCGTCATGTTCATTTTTCACCCCTGGTACGGTTGGATGGGGGTGTTGAGCGCGGTGTTCCTGGGGGTGTTGGCCTTCGTTAACGAAAAGCTCACCCGTGCACCGCTGCAGGCGGCCAACCGTGAGCAGATGGCGGCCACCGCCTTCACCAACAAGAGCTTGCGTAATGCCGAAGTGGTTGAGTCCATGGGCATGCTTGCAAGTCTGCGCCAGCGCTGGAACGGGCAAACCCATAAGGTCCTGACCTTGCAAAGCCTGGCCAGCGACCGCGCCACGACCATTTCCGCCGTGTCGAGGACGTTCCGTCAGATCGTCCAGTCGTTGGTGTTGGGCCTGGGGGCTTACCTGGCGATCAATCATGAGATTTCTTCCGGGTTGATGATTGCCGGTTCGATTTTGTTGGGGCGCGCGCTGGCGCCCATCGATCAGTTGATCGGCGTGTGGAAAGGCTTCCTGGGCGCACGCTCGCAATATGCCCGGCTGCACGAATTGCTGGTCAAGATTGCCGCCGAGCCTGAGCGCATGTCCTTGCCCGCGCCTGAAGGGGCGATCCGTGTCGAGGGGCTTTCGGTGGCCCTCCCGCACGGTGGCAAGCCAATTATTCGCGGGGTGGACTTCCAGGTATCCGCCGGTGAGGTGGTGGGGATCATCGGACCCAGCGGCGCCGGCAAGTCGACCCTGGCCAGGGCATTGCTGGGGGTCTGGCCAAGCCAGGCCGGTACTGTGCGCCTGGACGGTGCGGACATCAGCCAATGGCGCCGAGACGAATTGGGTCAGTACATCGGCTATTTGCCACAGGACATCGAACTGTTCGAGGGCTCCATCAGCCAGAACATCTCGCGCTTCGGCCCGGCAGATGCGCCCGCGGTGGTCGCCGCCGCGCGCATGGCCGGCGTCCATGAGCTGGTGCTGCAACTGCCCGATGGCTACGACACCGTGATCGGCGCCAATGGCGGTGGCTTGTCCGGCGGCCAGCGGCAGCGCATCGGGCTGGCCCGCGCCTTGTACGGTGAGCCGCGCCTGGTGGTGCTCGATGAACCGAACTCCAACCTCGATGACGCTGGAGAAAAAATGCTCGCCGAGGCACTGCAAAAACTCAGGCAGAGCCGTGCCACCGTGTTTGTCATTACCCATCGGTCCGGGGTATTGGCGCAGGTGGATAAATTGCTGGTGCTCAATCAGGGCGAGCTAAGCCTGTTCGGGCCGCGCGACAAGGTCCTGGCGCGACTGCAGGGCGTTACGCCTGCAATCCACCCCGCTAGCGCGATTCAACCGTAAGAGGCGGATGAGCAACTTTATGCAAAACAGTCAGTACTCATCCGCCGATTCACCCGGGCTCCCCATCGATGATGCGCCGGTACGGCGTATCGGCTACCTCATGTTGCTGGTCACCTTTGGCCTGTTCGGCGGCTGGGCTACCCTGGCGCCGCTCGACAGTGCGGCACTTGCGCCAGGCGTGGTCACGGTCAAAAGCTACCGCAAGACCGTACAGCATCTTGAAGGCGGCATCGTGCGTGAACTGCGTGTGCATGATGGCGACCGGGTGAAAGCCGGTGATGTGTTGCTGGTGCTCGACAACACCCAGGCACGTTCGGAAATGGAAGCCATGCGCAGCCAGTTGATCGCCGCGCTCGAACTGCAAGCCCGACTGGTGGCTGAACGTGACTCGCTGCCCGAACCACCCGCCGAGCCGACGCTGGATCCGGCTGACCCGCGCGTGCGCGAAGCCCGCGACAGTGAAGCGCGGATCTTCCAGACCCGACGGACCTCGTTGCTCGGCGAAATCGGCTTGCAGGAGAAGTCCATCGGACAGATCGAGGAGCAGATTCGCGGCCTCAAGGCCATCATTGCCAGCAAGCAGACACTGGCGGCGTCCTATCAAGAAGAGATTGTCGACTTGCGCGCCCTGTTGGCCGACGGTTACGTGGACAAGCAGCGCCTGCGTGAGCAGGAGCGCGCGCTCTCTCGGCTGCAGGCCGAAATAGCTGAAAGCCAGTCCGAAATTGCGCGAGCGCGGGTTCATATCGACGAGGCGCAGTTGAAAATACTGCAGTTGAAAAAGACCTTTGCCACCGAGGTCGCCGGTCTGTTGGGCGATGCGCGGAGCAAGGTGTATGAACTGCGCGAGCGCCTGGCCAGCCTGCAGGACCGCGACCAGCGCACCGATATCCTGGCGCCCGAGTCGGGGATGGTCATGGGGATGACCCTGCACACGACGGGCGGGGTGGTCAGCCCAGGTACTGCGCTGTTGGACATCGTCCCGGCCAACGAAGAGCTGATCGTCGAAGCGCAGATTTCACCGATGGACATCGATCGTATCGCATTGGGCAAACTGGCGCAGATCCGTTTCAGTGCGTTCAAGAGCAGCACCACGCCGGTCATCGAAGGGCAGTTGGTGCAGATATCCGCCGATCGCCTGACCAATAAAGACACCGGCACCGCTTATTACCTGGCACGCGTGGCCCTGACCGACAACGGGCGTCAGGCCCTGGGCGATCTCACCCTGGTGCCGGGAATGCCGGTCGAAGTGCTGATCAATACGGGGGCGCGGACGTTGTTGCAGTACTTGATGCAGCCTGCCAGCAATGCGTTCGCCCGTTCGTTGATCGAGGACTGACATGAAGTCTTTGATCGCGCTGTGTCTGGCCGTCATGCCGCTTGGCGTCCTGGCTGACAACACTTATATCGACCTGTGGCAACTGCATCAGGAAGCACAGGGCGCCGATCCGCGCATCCTGCGGGCGCAGGCGCTGATCCGTAGTGGTGAGGGCAACGAACGTGCAGCCTTTGGTCAATTGCTGCCGCAGCTCAACGCCAGCGGCAGTGTCAATCGCAGTCGACGCGACGATGACCTGGAGCGTATCCAGTACAACGGCAAGCGCATGGCGCTGGTGCTCAATCAGGTGATCTACGATCCGCAGGTCTGGCGCAGCTATCAGAAGTACGTAGAGCTGGCCCGGCAGGGCGAATACGAATCCGATGACACCCAGGTGCAGGCCAGCATTGATCTGTCCGAGCGCTATTTCGCTGTGCTGGCGGCCGAGGACGAGCTGTCCCTGGTGCGCAGCGAGCTGGAGGCGACCGAGCGTAACCTCAAGCGAGTCAATGCCCTGTATGCGCGCCAGATGGCGATGGTGACCGACACGCTGGACCTGGAGGCTCGAGTGGATGCGCTCAAGGCTGACGAGATCGAAGCCACCAACAAGGTCCAGGTCAGTCGTGAAGCGATTTCCGAGCTGGTGGGGCGCGACGTCCAGGAGCCGTTCAAGCGCATCGGCGACAATCCGGCGTTCAGTCTGCCCGCGCAGGCGCAGGACTACTGGGTGCAGACGGCACTGGACAGCAACCCGGCACTGCACGCCCGCGAACACAGTATCCGTGCCGCCGATGCGGCGATTGGCGAAGCCAAGGCCGGCCATCTACCCCGATTGGGCCTGAACTTGACGGCGCAACGCAGTGATATCGGCTACGAGGGCACGTTGACGCCGCGCTCGGACAACCTCATCGCATCCCTCGACTTGCAGGTGCCGCTCTACAGTGGCGGCTCCACCCGTGCCCGGGTGTCGACCTCGGAAAGCGATAAGGAAGTCGCCCAGCAAGAGCTGGAAGCCCTGCGGCGCCAGGTCATCAAGGAAACTCGCACGGCCTACCTGGGGATGACGGCAGAACTCAGTCGAATCAAGGCGACGCGCCGGGCGCTGGAATCCGCTGAAAAGTCACGGATAGCCACGGAGAAAGCCTTTGCGTACGGGGTCAAGAATGCCGTCGATGTCCTGGACAGCATCAAGGAAGCGTTTCGCGCACGGCGTGATTTCTATCAGTCCCAATACCGGTTCGTGACCAGTTTGCTGGTGCTGCATCGCTGGAGCGGAAGATTGGCCGATGGGGATATTCGCAAGGCTAACGAATGGTTGGTTGCGCCGTCGACATCGGACTAATGGTTAAATAGGTGGCCAAGTGATATCAATGCCACTGTTTCTCATGCAAAATAACGTTTTTTGTAGCGGTCGCATCCAGGAAGGGCCGTAGATAGTTCACAGGAAGCTCGTATGCCTAGTCCAACTGGTTACTCATCCGTTTCGTCCGCAAAGTTGACCGGTAACGTGCAGGTCAACAGCTTGCTTTATGGCACTTATTGGACCGGCAACGCGATCACGGGTACGTCTCTCACGTATAGCTTCATAACTGTGAATTCGAGTTACGCCCGCCGCTATAGCGAAGAAAGAGAGGACCTGGCCGACTACGTCCTGACGTCAGCACAGCAAGACGGCATTGTCAGCGCACTCGCTACCTGGAGTGCGGTCGCCAATCTTAAGTTCACCCAAGTCGAAGAGTCCTCCACCAATGTCGGTGACTTGCGGTTCGGTGGCTTTTGGTGGATGGACGACAACACTGCTGCCTGGGCCTATCTTCCCGGTAACACTCCCAGCGCTGGTGACGTCTGGCTGGGGCCAGTCACGAACGATCCGACACCCGACAAGGGTTCCTACGACTACCTGGTTTTCATGCATGAGATCGGGCACGCGTTGGGCCTCAAGCATCCGTTCTCCAAAGTCCTGTCAAACCCCACGGTGCTTTCCGCTCAGTTTGATGACGTGCGCTACACGCTCATGAGTTACAACACTGGGTATTCCTATGAGCCGACCACGCCCATGCTGCTGGATATCGCTGCCATCCAGAGTCTCTATGGCGCAAACACCCAGTGGCAGACTGGCAATACCACCTATAGCTGGGCGGCGGGTCAATCGGTGTTCGAGACGATCTGGGACGCTGGCGGCAATGACACCATTGATGCAAGCAATCAGGCAGGAGCGGTGCGCATCAACCTGAATGAAGGCCAGTTCAGCAAGATCGGCCAGGCCTTCACCAACCTCAAGACCGGGGCTGCCTTCAATGAAGGGCTCGCGATTGCCTACGGCGCTAAAATCGAAAACGCAACTGGCTCGGCCAATAACGACACCCTGATTGGCAATGCACTGGGCAATCTTCTAAATGGTGGCGCGGGCATAGACACGATGACCGGCGGGGCAGGCAATGATACCTACGTCGTCGACAACCTCATGGATGTCGTCAGCGAAACCAGTGCCCTGGTCAGCGAAATCGACACCGTGCGCGCCTCGGTAAGCTGGAGCCTGGGTGCCAACCTGGAAAACCTCACGCTGACGGGCAGTGCCAATATCAATGGCACCGGCAACGCCCTGGGTAACGTGCTGACCGGCAACACCGGTGACAACCTGCTCAATGGCGGCGTCGGACGGGACACGCTGATCGGTGCTGCCGGCAATGACACCTATATGATCGACAACCTCGGTGACAGCGTCATCGAACTCGCCGACCAAGGCCGCGACCTGGTACGCACAACGGTCAGCTACACCTTGTCGGCCAATGTCGAGGATGGGCAACTGCTGGGCATTGCCGCCCTGAGTCTTGTCGGTAACGTCTCGAACAATAGCCTGATCGGTAACAACGCCGCCAACGTCCTCAATGGTCTGGGCGGTGCGGATACCCTTGACGGTGGCGCCGGCAACGACACTTATGTGGTCGACAACCTCGGCGATACGATCATCGAGCGAGGCGCCTCGCT